>CABUBS010000019.1 GCA_902489855.1 uncultured Collinsella sp. | reverse complement strand
CACGATCTGTGAGGGAACGTTGGGCGAGATGATCTCGGATGCTGTCGCGGCCGTCGCCAAGAATTTGCGGCGAACCTCGACCGTCCAAGGCGTCTCGCGTGTCGACTCGCTGGAGATTCCCGAGGAGGTTCTGCGCGAGGCAATCGCCAACGCCGCAATCCATCGAGAATACGGGGATCGGTTCTGTGGACAATCGATTGCCGTCGACGTCTTTGACGATCGTGTCGAGGTGACGAATCCTGGCGGCCTTTACGGGGGAAAGACTCGCGAGAACTTGTTTGACGGCAGCTCCCGATGCCGTAACGCGACGCTCGTGAAACTCATGTCGATTGTCCCGCTGCCGGATGGCGCAGGTTCGCCGGCTGAGGGCAATGGCTCGGGCATCCCGATGATGATCGATGCCATGCGCGCGCATGGTCTGGCCGAGCCCCTGTTCTGCCCGGGGTTCGATCGGTTCAAGGTCGTACTTTACCGTTCAAAGATCGAGCCGGTCGATCATGGCGGGGGCTTAATTGTGACGGCACTCAAACACTACGGCGAGCTGGGGACGCGTGAGCTGGCAGAACGTACGGGGCTTACGATTTCCCAGGTTAGGTCGCGCGTCAACGCGCTCATTGCTCAAGGCGAGCTTGAGCCCACGGCGCCGGCGACGAGCCGCAACCGCAAGTATCGACTGTCAGAGCGCGTGGAATAAATGCGTTAGTGGACGAGGCGACCCAATAATCGACCCTCGATTGGCGCCCACTAAGGCAAAGCGGTTGTTGCCCAGTCGACAGTGATGCTAAAGACTCGGCTTACGCCGGCATGGCCCCGAACCCGTCCATCAAGAACAGCCTAAGAACCAGCTTGATGACATATCCCGGTTTGACTTCAGCCGCGTCAAAGACGTGGCGCTCGGCGAGTTCGCTGCAGTATGCATAGATGTCGCGGATAAGGTCCGCGCCCGAAAGCGTAAACATGTAGCCTGCGTCCGAAAGTGCATTGGGCGCGGCGGGCAACTTGGCCATGTGGCAGAACGTTTGCAGGTCGGGCGCCATAACATTCTGGTAGTCGAGGTGGTCGTTGGCATCCTGTTCGGCAAGCTCCAATTGGCGCACAAAATCCAGCGCCGCTGCTAACACAAAGCTCGGTGTAGGCGCATTGACGTCCTGAGTGGTCGCCACGAGCCTGCCCGCCGCCTGCGTGACAAGCCAAGCGACCTCGCGCTGGCAGCGCACGGCCTTGCGCGTAACCGGCTTGATGGACGAAGAAGAAACGCTCCCCTTAGGCGGATTCGAAGCAGCCATAAGACCCTCCCATGAACAATCCGGTCCAACAAGCCCGGATGAAACACGTGCTACATCAGTATACAGGGGAGTGGGATGGAAAAAACGGAGTCGACAGCGTGAACTGTCGGCTCCGGATTGCTTGCCTTAGAGGCCGTACACTTCGACCATAGCTTCGCCAATGCGATGGGGCACGCCGGTGACGAGTGCGTTGCCCATGCAGAAGGCTCGATGGCCGTCAGTCATGCCCGTATCGGTCCAGCCTTTCGGGAATCCCTGAAGCTGATCGAGCTCGTCGGGAACAAGACGGCGGAAACGGCCATCGGGACATTCGATGACGTGCTTGAAGCGGCTCGCTCCCGTGCCGCCTTCTCCTGTGAGGATGGTGCGGCTCGGCTTGTCGGTGGCATCCGGGAAGCTCATGGCTCCTTCGGAATACGTGTACGTAAAGCCTGTCTTTTTGTTAGTGCGCTCTTCGCGCTTGCTGCCCTTAAGGTAGCGCCAGTCGGGAAGCTTTTCGTCGGAGATGTAGAACTGCTCCGGGACATCAGCCTCGTCGACAAGCACGTCGCCAAGCACGTGGCGCTCACCGTGATAGTCCTCGGCAAAGTCGCAGGTCATAACATGACAGCCCTGCATGACGCCAGCATTCTTGAATTGAGAGGTCTTTTGGCCGACGCCAAAACGAGTTGAGTTCTCGTAGGGGTCGGGTAAAACGTCGAGCTCGGACATCTCGTCGGGATAGATGGCGGGGAAGGCTTTAGCCATGACGCCGTTGTGCATGCGATCAACGAGATCAACCTTGCCAGCGTCCTTTTCGCAGAAGATATAAACACGCTTGCGACGCTGGGGGAAACCGTATTCGGCAGAGTTGACCACGCGCCATTCGACCGTGTAGTCGAGGTCGGCAAGACAGCTTAGGATGATGGCGAAGTCGCGGCCGCGTTGAGACGCGGGCGACTTGAGCAGGCGGTCGACGTTCTCAAAGAGACCGAACTTGGGCCTCTTCATTTCAAGGAAGTGATAGATGTCCCACCAGAGGACACCCTTCTTTCCTTCGATGCCGTGTGCCTGATTGAGCGGACGCGCGACAGAGTAGTCTTGACAGGGGAAACCGCCAACGACCATTTGGACATTGGGGATTTCGATTTTGCCCGCTTCGGCTTGTTCCAAGACCCTATTAATGTCTTCGTTGACAACGGAATCATCGCCGAAGCGATCCATGTAGCAACGGGCCGCGAACTGACGCGCCTTGGTTCCGGGCGGTTCCCATTGATTTGCCCAAATGGTGCGGAAGGGGCCGGCTGGTTTCATATAAAACTCGGGATGTCGAGGGTCGGCATAGCCTTCGAGACCCAAACGAAATCCACCGACGCCCGCAAAAAGCTCGGCAATATTAATCTCAGACACGTTTCTCCAATCGCTGCTGTGTCCGTTTATGGTGCTCACAACAATAGCCGATCGAGGGGACAAGATCAAGACCTCAATTTTCTGGGCGTTAGTAGTTGCTCTGAACTACTATGGGGTTAGTTGCGAGTTTCGGAGGTATCCCGTGTCCAAGAAGCGCCTCGATTTCAAGCGCATGCTTGACGATACTGATTTTTCTGACCCTTCAAGCATTGAGCGCTACGCTGCCAATCTCGACGGCATGACGTTCCGCGATATTCTCGAGCTCGGTATTGCCCCGGAAGGGGAGAGTGCGCCCAAGGACTTTGGCTCCAAAAAGTACAAAGGCGGTATGGGTACTCTTATCGAGGAGCGCTACTTTGGCTACAAGGCCAATAGCGACGACCGTCCCGATTTTCCCGAGGCGGGCGTTGAGCTCAAGGCAACGTGTTTCGATGTGCTCAAGAATGGCCGTAAGTCTGCGGGTGAGCGTCTTGTCCTGACCATGATCCCTTACGACCGTCCTGTTTCGCTCGACTATGACAATTCTCACCTCAAGACTAAGCTCAGCAATATTCTGTTGATTTATTACGGCCGAGATCGTTCTATCGACAAATATGACCAGCGTATCGAGCGCGCTGTCATGGTGCGCCTTCCCGAAGAAGACATGAAAATCATTCGCGCCGACTACGAGAAGATCATTTCCTATATTCAGGATGGCCGTGCGGACGAGCTTTCAGAAGGCATGACGACTTATCTGGGTGCTTGCACGAAGGGCGCAACTGAGGCCACAATGTGGGCGGACCAGTATTATGAATACTTCAATACCGATACGGGCGAGATTGAGCGCCGTCGCGCAAAGCGTCGCGCCTTTTCACTCAAGCGCTCGTACATGGATTACGTACTTCACACCTATGTTCTCGGTGCACCGCGCGTCGGCGAGAGCATCGTTCAGGCTGGTGACGAGTCCATTGATTTCGAAAGCTACGTAACTGGACTTATCGAGCGACACTATGGCGAGACCGGTCGCCAGATTGCGGAGCAGTACGGGTTGGAGTATACGGGCAACAAAGCGCAATGGACAACGCTCGTCTATCGAATGCTCGGCATAAAAAGCAATGCTGCTGAGGAGTTCGTTAAGGCAGGCATTTCCGTCCGAACCGTTCGAGTTAACAACAGGGGGCACATCGAACAGGCTATGTCGTTCCCACCGTTTGAGTTCAAGCGTTTGATTGAAGAAGACTGGGAGACGTCGCCTCTTCATGCGTGCCTTGAGACCAATCGCTTCTTCTTCGTTGTGTTCCGTGAAGACCACGATGGCGTGCTGCGTCTCGACCGTTGTTTGTTCTGGGCAATGGGAGAAAACGAAATCGAGGGCCCCGCAAAGGCTTGCTGGGATGAGACGCGAAAGGTCATTCGCAAGGGCGTTGAGCTCAATCCGTATCGGGATGCAAGCGGAAAGCTCAAGGTGACCAACAATCTGCCCGGTATGGCGGATAACCCGATTGTCCACGTTCGCCCGCATACGTCAAAAGCGGCTTACAAGTTTGCCGATGGAACAGAGATCGGTGACATCGCAAGGAATGCTTACGAACTGCCCGACGGGCGCTGGATGACGAAGCAATCGTTCTGGTTCAACAAGGGCTACCTGGAGCACATTCTGGGGCTGTAGCGTTTTGGGATTGTTTGACGATCGAGCTCCTGCTCCTCGATGCCTCGATGTCATCCCTACAAATAAATCCCCTCACCGAGCTGCTTGTGGAACTTGGCGCGATGGTCGCGTGCCCAGGTAAAGAGCACCTGGTCAAAGTCGGTGCGCGTGGCCGGGATGCCAAAGACGCCGGCAACTTCGACGCGAACAAACTCCAGTGCCGGCAGCTTGTTGATGGCGGTGAGGGCAAACGGGGACGAGGGCTCCTCGAACAGATAGCGGCTGCCTTGCAGCGCGTCGCAGCTGGTGCACGTGTTGCCGAGCGACGGGGCTTTGGAGGCTCGCGCGCCTACGGGCTTGTAGCCGCAGCGCTTATGAAGGTAGTCGCGGATCTCGCCCGGCACGCAGCCAAGAGCGGGCACGATGGCGAGTGCGTTGGCGTTGGCCGTGTCGATGACAATGTGCCCGGCTTCGTTGGGCGCGTGCGCGATGGCGATGCTCTCGTCGTTATCGGTTCGATAGGGAATGCCGAAGGCCGCGACCGAGGTCTCTTTGTGACACTTCCAGCACTCGCGCTTGCCCAGTACTAGATATATATACGGCGCTGAGGGGTCGGATCGGTCAACACCGGGCAGCCACTCGGCAAAGGGCTCGGGGTTGACGCCGCTGGGTACATACCAGATCTTTTTGGTCCGGTCCCATTTGGCGCCCAGCGCCTTGGCTTCTTCTTTGTGCGAAAAGGGGACATCGAGCTCGGTGCGCATGGCGGCTCCTTGGTGCTGCAGGTGCAAGTGGCTCAAGGATACCGCAGGGCGCAGACATCGCGGCGTTTTGCTGAGAAGTTGCGGTGCGGACTGATTGGTTGTGCCAATGGATAGATCGGCAAGTAGATGGTCGGCTTTTGGCCAGTTGGGCGGTTGGAGCTGCCAGCGGATTTGGCGACACAAAACAAAACAGCCCAGAGACATAACCTCTGAGCTGCGAACATTTGGTGGGCGTTAGAAGATTTGAACTTCTGACCTCTTCCGTGTCAGGGAAGCGCTCTCCCCCTGAGCTAAACGCCCGATCAAGGGTGCGCAAGCGCGCAAGGGATAATATAACGGAGCCTGAACTCGGTGGCAAGAACATTTTTAAAAATCGCTTACATTGTGGAATTCGGGGGCTTTGTCATATCCATTTCAAAAGAGCCTGCTGCCGCGATTTGGCTGTCGCATAATGCAAGGCCATTGCGGTATCGAGCTACGGAAAGACGCCTGCGGAATTGTCCTACCGATAAGCGGACAAGCCTCCAGCTGGTGCCTTCGCCGTGGTAAGGTAAGCCGAATTGTTTCCAGGCTGTTTCGGGGGAGTGGAATGAGCAAAGAGTGTGTCGAGCAGGTCGAAGGCGCGGGGGCTTCGGTGCCGATGACCGATATATCGAACATTGATGTGCCCGAGGGCACCGACGAGCTCAGCCGCAGCACCCGCCGCGCCTGGCGCGACCGCCTGAACAGTGCCTCGACGCACAAGATGATTACGGGCGTTCTGGCCACGCTGGTGGGCGGTTCGTTTTGGGGTTTTTCGGGCACCAGCGCGAGCTTTCTGTTCGATACTTATCACGTTGATACCCTGTGGCTTATGAGTGTGCGCCAGATTCTCGCCGGCCTGCTCTTTATGGCCGTGGTGGTCACGCGCGATCGCGAGCGTCTGGTCAAGCTTTGGACGACGCCGGCCGACCGCAAGCAGCTATTGCTCTTTACCGCCTTTGGCCTGCTGTTCAACCAGTTTTGCTATCTTTCGGCCGTGCGTCTGACCAATGCCGGAACTGCGACGGTGCTTCAGTGTCTGCAGCTGGTCATCATCATGGGCTACACCTGCGTGGTCGATCGCCGCATGCCGCGCGCTCGCGAGGCGATTGGCATTGCTCTGGCCCTCGGCGGTACCTTTTTAATCGCTACCGGCGGTGATCCCACCAGCCTGAGCATCTCGCCGCTCGGCCTGGTTGCGGGCCTTATGTGTGCGGTCAGCGCCACCTGTATGGCGGTGATTCCCGCCAAGATCCTGCCCGAATACGGCAGTCCTATCGTTACGGGTTCGGCTATGCTCACGGCGGGCATCGTTTCGTGTGCTTTCGTTCGGCCTTGGGCTCATATGCCGGCGCTCGATGCCGCCGGTATCGAGGCGCTCGCGGTGTTTGTGATCGTGGGCTCTTTCCTGGCGTATATGCTCTATATGCAGGGCGTTAAGGACATCGGCTCGGTGCGTGCGAGCCTCATCGGAACCGTGGAGCCGGTCTCGGCGACCATCACCAGCGCCGTTATGCTGGGCACGGTGTTTTTGCCGACCGACCTTATCGGCTTTGCCATGATCATCGTGATGATGTTCCTCACGGTGTAGTTGACGCCGCCGCCAAGACAGAAAAGGTGTTGTGCCGCATTTTCGCCAATTGATGTCCGTGTCTGGAGTTTAACTGTCGATGCTCAAAATGCCATAAACTAGTAACGTTATGGACTTTTTCATTGCGACTCAATTGCGAGGATTTCTTTATGGCTGGTAATCACTTTAAGGGCAGCGATAGCGGCCGTCCTGCAGTTCCGCCGCGTCCGAACGGGGCTGGTAAGGCCGGCACGCCGGGCGACGCTGGACAGGGCGGCTCCGGTAAGCGCGTGTCCCCGGGCGAGACGGCGATGTTTACCGCTCTGTACGAGCAGTCTCAAAAGGCAAAAAAGACCGGCCGTGCAAGAGGGAATGTCTTTGCGGGCGGTGCAACCTCCGCGTCGCAGCCGAGCGGGGCTCCTTCGGTACCTGCGAACAACGCAGGTGCTGCCAACGCCGCGAATGCCGCCGGCAACGTTAATGCCGGCAAGGCCGACAACAATACTCCCTCTGCCGGTGGCGCGGGGCTTACGGGTAACCTTGGCACGATCTACACCGGCGCCTCCGAGACTGGCACGTTCGCCCGCCTGGATGATAGCGGTGCCGAGTTTGCGGGCTCGGGTTCCAAGGAAGATTATTACGATTTTGGCTTGAACTACGGTAGCGACGCTTCGTCGAGTTCGACCTCTGACGGTCTGGTCCGTCATCGCCATCGCAAGGGCGAGCGCAAAAAGCGTCACACCGGCGCCATTATTGCCGCTGTAGTCGCGGTGCTTCTCGTTGCGCTTGGCGCAAGCGGCTTTATGCTGCTTAACTCGGCAAAGACCGTAAAGAGCGAAGCGAAGGAGGCTGTCGAGATCGTCGGTGGCCTTAAGGACAAGGTCACGTCGGGCGATTTTTCGACGCTGCCTGACGACGCGAAGAAGATCGATGAGCTCTGCGACAGCATGAAGGCGGAGACTTCGAGCCCGCTGTGGACGGCGGCTTCGTTTATCCCGGTGTATGGCAGTGACATCAACGCAGCCCGCACCATGATCGACGCCCTGTCCGATGTCTCGAGCAACGCGCTGGTTCCCATGGCCGACAACCTTTCGCAGGCCACGCCCGGCAAGCTGTTCCAGGACGGCATGATTAACGTGTCCGCGCTGCAGGCGGTCGCCGATTCGCTTTCCAGCAGCTCGAAGGTGTTCAAGAGCGCCAACGAGAAGGTCCAGGGCATTGGCGATACTCATATTTCCCAGGTGACCGAGCTGGTCGATAAGGCCAAGGACGGCTTTGCCACCCTCAACGGTGCGGTTGACGCGGCGGAGAAGGTCGCCCCCGTCCTTCCCCAGATGCTCGGCGCCAACGGCCAGACGCGCAACTACCTTATGTACGCCATGAACAACGTCGAGATTCGTGCCTGCGGCGGCTTTGGCGGTTCGCAGGGTCTGATTTCGGTCACCGACGGCCAGATGTCGATTGGCGAGTTTGTTCCCCGCATTGGACTCAGCGAGGATGAGGCAGTCGAGAGCGTCGACGAAGAGGATGAGGCGCTGTTCGGCAACCACAGTAACCTGTACAACTCGGGTAACACCTATTCGCCCGACTGGCCGCGCAACTCGCAGCGTGTCGCCGCGCTGTGGAAGTCCCAGTATGGACAGGACGTTGATGGCGTCATCGGTATCGACCCGGTGTTCCTGCAGTATCTGCTGGGCCTTGTCGGTAATGTCTCGCTGCCCGATGGCACAGTTGTCGACGGCACCAATGCGGCCAAGGTCCTCATGCACGACGTGTACTGGAACTATCCGGTCGAGGAGTCGGACGGCATCTTTGCAGCCGTTGCCAGCGCCGCCTTCGACAAGATTCTCGGCGGCATCGGTGATGTTGATGTTACGAAGCTCGTCAGCGCCGTTGAGCGCGGTGCCGAAGAGGGCCGCCTGATCGCGTGGATGAAAAACGACGACGAGCAGAACGCTATCAAGGAAATGAACATCGACGCCTCGCTGCCCGATCCGGACGACCCGAGCGAGGATCCCGTTGCCGGTGTCTACTTTAACAACCTGAGCTTCTCCAAGCTCGATTGGTACCTCAACGCCGATACGCAGATTGGCCAGGGCGTCAAGAATGGCGACGGCACGTGCTCCTATCGCATCACCGTTACCCTGACGAACATCATGACGCAGGAGGAGGCTGGCAAGCTGCCCGACTACGTTGCGGCGAGCGCACCCGATGCCGCGCGTGACGACGAGCGTCTGAATGTCTCGTTGTTTGCCCCGACGGGCGGCAACATTACTGATCTGACCGTCGAGGGCACCCAGTTTGGTCTTGGCGCCGCTACGTGGCATGGAATCCCCTTCTATTCGGGCACCGTTGACCTGCATGCTGGCGAGACGACGACGATCACGTATACGCTGACCACGTCGGCCGAGGCGGGGGACAAGCCGCTTACGCTGCGTCAGACTCCTACATGCCAGGCGGCTCGCGACAGCGCGTCGGCGTAGGGTTTTTCTGGTAGCGCAGATAATCGAGTACCATTTTGGGGCGGACAGGCAATCTGTCCGCCCCTATTTTGTAAGGAGAGCGCATGAAGTACTTTGGCACCGACGGTTTTCGCGGTGAGGCCAACGTTGGGCTGACGGTAGAGCACGCTTATAAGATTGGCCGTTTTGTGGGCTGGTATTACGGCGCCAACCGCAGTGCTAAGGCGCGCGTGATCGTGGGCAAGGACACGCGTCGCTCGAGTTATATGTTCGAGGCGGCGCTGGTGAGCGGCCTGGTCGCGAGCGGTGCGGACGCCTATATGCTGCATGTGATCCCGACGCCGGGCGTGGCACATCAGACCGTGGAGGGCTGCTTCGATTGCGGCATCATGATCAGCGCGAGCCACAACCCGTTTTGCGATAACGGCATTAAGCTCGTCAACAGCGACGGCTTTAAGATGGACGAGGACGTGCTGGAGCTCATCGAGGACTATATCGATGGCAAGAGCGAGGTACCGCTGGCAACGGGCAACCACATTGGCGCCACGGTGGACTACATGCAGGGTCGCAACCGCTATATTGCCTCGCTCATCGCAAGCGCGAACTTTTCGCTGCAGGGCGTCAAGATCGGCATCGACTGCGCCAACGGCTCGGCATCCTCGGTGGCCAAGCCGGTGTTCGACGCACTGGGTGCCGACGTGCGCGTGATCAATGCCGCGCCCGATGGCTTTAACATCAACGTCGATTGCGGCTCCACGCATATGGAGCGTCTGCAGCGCCATGTGGTGGAGCAAGGCCTGGACGTGGGCTTTGCCTACGACGGCGATGCCGACCGCTGCCTGGCCGTGGATGAGCGCGGTCGCGTGGTCGACGGCGACCAGATCCTGTACGTGTGCGGCGTGTATCTGAACAAGCACGGGCGCCTCTCGGGCGGTACCGTGGTGCCGACGATCGCCAGCAACTTTGGCCTGGTCAAGTCGCTGGAGCTTGCCGGTCTGAGCGCCGTGACCAGCGGCGTGGGCGACCGTCACGTGTATGCCAAGATGCGCGAGGGCGGCTACAGCCTGGGCGGCGAGCAGACGGGCCATACGATCTTTGGCGATATCGAGCGCACGGGCGACGGCATTATGACCTCGCTGCGCGTGATGGAAGTGATTCGTGCCGAGCGCGAGACGCTCTCGCAGCTCACGGCTCCGTGCAAGCTGCTGCCACAGGCGCAGGTGGCCGTGCACGTGGCGGACAAGGACGCCGCGCTCGAGAACATGGGCGTGCAGAACGCCATCGCCGAGGCCGAGGCTGCGCTGGCAGGCGAGGGCCGCGTGCTCGTGCGCAAGAGTGGAACCGAGTCTGTGATTCGCGTTTTGGCCGAAGCCCCCGACCAAGCTGCCGCCGACGCCGCCATGAAGCGCATCGCCAACGCGCTCGAGGCTTTATAGTTACGCGGTTTTACCAAACCGCGTAACTGCTCGACGCTGCAAACGGCCCCGAGCGGCAATCTGACGTTCAATTTCAAGGGCGCGATCAGAAGGTCAGCGCCCTTTCATTTTACGTCACCTTGCTCGCTTGGGGTCGTTTTCGATGACGTTGCCAAGACATTAGCGTCAACGAACTAGTCATTGGGTACCTAGTTATTGGGTGAAAAAAGGGGACGCTGCGGATTGGTTCCGCGGCGTCCCCTTTGCGTTGGCGTGTCGGTTATGCCTTACAGCTCGTAGAGCGTGGTGAACTTGTCCTGCAGGTAGCTGCAGTAGTAGCGGGCATCGAACGCCATGCCGCACGCGCCCTTGATGAGCTCCGGCGCGTCCTTGGCGCGGCCCCACTGCCAAATGTGCTCGCCCAGCCAGGCGCGGACAGGTGTCAGGTCGCCGCTCGCGCAGGCGCCGGTAAGGTCGACACCGTCGCGGCACATGGCCGGCACAAACATGGCATCGTAGGCACTGCCCAGCGCATACGTGGGGAAGTAGCCAAACGAGCCGCCGCTCCAGTGCGTATCCTGTAGGCAGCCGTGCGTGTCGTCGGGAACGGGAATGCCCAGGTACTCATCCATAAAGCGATTCCAAAGCGCGGGGATGTCCTTGGCCGTGGCCTCGCCGGTAAACAGCATGCGCTCGATCTCGTAGCGCACCATAACGTGCAGCGGATAGGTGAGCTCGTCGGCCTCGGTGCGGATCAGCGAAGGCTGCGCGATGTTCACGGCGTGGTAGAGCGTGTCCTCGTCGACGTCGCCGTAGACCTCGGGTGCGTGGCGGCGCAGCACCTCGAGCAGCGGTCCCATAAAGGCACGGCTGCGGCCCACGGTGTTCTCAAAGAAGCGGCTCTGGCTCTCGTGGATGCCCATGGAGGTGCCGCCCTCCAGGCAGGTGCGCGCATAGGCGGGATTGACGCCCAGCTCGTACATGGTGTGCCCCGCCTCGTGGATGATGCTGTAGACGTTGGAGATGCAATCGTCCTCGTAGATGTGTGTCGCGATGCGCGCGTCACCCACGGCAAAGCCCTCGCTAAACGGGTGCTCGGTAAAGGCAAGCGTGGTGTCGTCCAGGTTCAGGCCGACGAGCTTCATCAGGTCGAAGCTCATGGCGCGCTGGGCGGCCTCGGGCACGCGGGCGTGCAAAAAGTCGGCAGCGGGCTGCTGGCCGCGCTCGCCGATGGCGTGCACGAGCGGCACGACCGTGGCCTTGACCTCCTCGCAAAACGCGTCGAAGCTCTCGGCAGAAAGGCCGCGCTCGTACTGGTCGAGCCAAACGTCGTATGGGTCGCGCTTGGGGTCCATGAGTTCGGCCTGATGCTTAAGTTGGGCGACGATTCTATCCACATAGGGCTCAAAGCTCGCCCAGTCGTTGGCCGTCTTGGCCTTATGCCACACGGCGTCGGCCTCGCAGGTGAGCCTGGTCCAGGCCTCGGCCTCCTCGGTAGGAATAACGCTTGCCTCGCGCTGGTCGCGGCCGAGCACGCGAATCTCGTCGAGCAGCTGCGGGTCGTCTACGTGTCCGCCTGCAACCGTCTCGCGCGCTAACGAGCGTACGAGCTCAACGGACTTCTCGCTGGTCAGCAGCTTGTGATGCTCGCCGGCAAGCGTGCCCATGGCGTCGGCACGGGCGGCAGCGCCGTTGGCAGGAGCAATCGTCGCCCCATCGAACTCGGCAATCTTGAGCAGGTACTCGCGAGTCCACAGCTTGCCCTCGAGTTTGCGGAACTTTTTGACGGCCTTGTCGACTTTAGCGGCCTTGACGCCCTTGGCGGCCTTTGCCACGGCGGCCTTGGCCTTCTTATCGAGTTTCTTTCCCATACCGTATCCTTAATCTCGCAGGCCGAGCGCCGCAGGCGGGTGCGCGGCCAGTTTGCACAGCTACCTGCCTTGTACCCAGCGCGAACAAAACGGAACGCGGCGATGCGCTCGCGAAATGTGTTATCCTATAGCCCAATGCGTTGACGGAGAGGGTTTTGCCCGCCGCGTCGCCGGCAAGAGAGGGAAGGTCATGGGCTGCAAGCCTTCCTGCGGTGGCAAGGGCCAAGCGTTCACTCCCGAGCAGCGACCTCAACGGGCACGCGGCCAGTGGCAGCAAAGTCCCAGTAGGGAAGCCGTGAGCCTCGCGACAAGAGGCACAGAGTGGGCACGGCGGGCCAGACATCCGCCGGGTCAAACAAGGTGGTACCGCGGAATTCAACCGTCCTTGGGCAATGTACATGCCCGAGGGCGGTTTTTTTGTTACCGAACCGGGCCGCGCATCCGCAACATCGGGCGGCGTCAGCCGTCCCGGAGCGCGGATGTGCGAGAGACGAAAGGGAAGACATGAGTCTGATTGATGATCTGGTCAAACTCGAGGAAGAGGCCAAGGAGCTCGTCACTAGCGCTGACGACGCCGCCAAGCTCGAGGCCGCGCGCGTTGAGCTGCTCGGCCGCAAGGGCCGTATCACCGGCCTGATGCGCATGATGGGCAAGCTCGCTCCCGAGGATCGTCCCATGATGGGCAAACGCGCCAACGAGATGCGCCAGCTGATCGAGGGCATGCTCGACGAGCGCACCACCGAGATGAAGGCCGCCGCCCTCAAGCACGCACTCGAGCACGAGGCCGTCGACATCACGCTGCCGGGCATCCGTCCGCAGATCGGTCACCAGCACCTGATCAAGCAGATCATCGAGGAGGCCGAGGACATCTTCTGCGGCATCGGCTACACCGTCGAGTCCGGCCCCATGGTCGATACTTCCTACTACAACTTCACCGCACTCAACGCGCCCATGGATCACCCGAGCCGCTCGGCTCGCGACACGTTCTATGTGGTCGACAACAACCCCGGCAGCGTCGCGCATCCCGAGGCTCACGCTCACGGTGAGTCCGACGTGCTGCTGCGCACCCAGACCTCGGGCGTGCAGATCCACACCATGGAGTCGCAGAAGCCGCCCATCTACATGATCTGCCCGGGCACCGTCTACCGTCCCGACACGGCCGACGCCTGCCACCTGCCGCAGTTCAACCAGATTGAGGGCCTGGTCGTCGACGAGGGCATCACCTTTGGCGATCTTAAGGGCACGCTCGACTACTTTGTTAAGTGCATGTTTGGCGAGGATCGCAAGACGCGTTACCGCCCGCACTTCTTCCCCTTCACCGAGCCCAGCTGCGAGGTGGACGTGAGCTGCCACGTGTGCGGCGGCAAGGGCTGCAACTTCTGCAAGCACAGCGGCTGGATCGAGATCCTGGGCTGCGGTATGGTCGACCCCAACGTCCTGATCAACTGCGGCATCGACCCCGAGAAGTACACCGGCTTCGCCTTTGGTATTGGCGCCGAGCGCGTCGCGGCACTGCGCTACGACCTGCCCGACCTGCGCACGTTGATGACTGGTGACATGAGGTTCTTGAACCAGTTCTAGAACGCTTTCTTCTTAGTTGCAGTTTCCGGCTCAAAGCCGCATTTATGAAAGGAGAGCTAGATGCGTGTTTCTTACGACTGGCTCAAGACCATGATCGATATTCCGGAGGATCCCAAGACCCTTTCGGACGAATATATCCGTACCGGCACCGAGGTCGAGGCGATCGACACCGTGGGCGAGTCCTTTGACCACGTGGTGACCGCTAAGGTAATCACCAAGACCCCGCACCCCGATAGCGACCACATGTATGTGTGCTCGGTCGACGTGGGCGACAAGAACCTCGACGCCGACGGCAACCCCGCCCCGCTGCAGATCGTCTGCGGCGCGCAGAACTTCGAGGCCGGCGACCACATCGTCACGGCCATGATCGGTGCCGTGCTGCCCGGCGACGTCAAGATCAAAAAGAGCAAGCTCC
The DNA here is from genome assembly GCA_902489855.1 of uncultured Collinsella sp. Classification (GTDB taxonomy): domain Bacteria; phylum Actinomycetota; class Coriobacteriia; order Coriobacteriales; family Coriobacteriaceae; genus Collinsella. The sequence goes on along the minus strand of CABUBS010000019.1, from coordinate 2,803 downwards.
GCGGCGTCGTGTCCATGGGCATGAACTGCTCCGCGCGCGAGCTCGGCCTGGGCGGCGATCACTCCGGCATTATGATTCTGCCCGAGGATACGCCCTGCGGCATGCCGTTTGCCGAGTATGTGGGCTCCAGCGACACCGTGCTCGACTGCGAGATCACGCCCAACCGCCCCGACTGCCTGTCCATGATCGGCATGGCCCGCGAGACCGGCGCCATCTTCGACCGCGATTTTCACGTTGAGCTGCCCGCCATTAAGGCCGAGACCGGCCGCGCGACGGCCGACGAGCTTTCGGTCGAGATTGCCGACGAGGGCCTGTGCGACCGCTATGTCGCCCGCATCGTGCGCAACGTTAAGGTGGGCCCGTCGCCCGACTGGATGGTCAAGCGCCTCAATGCCCTGGGCGTGCGCCCGCACAACAACATCGTCGACATCACCAACTACGTGATGATGCTCACCGGTCAGCCGCTGCATGCCTTCGACCTCGACACCTTCGCCGAGCGCGAGGACCGTCGCCGCGTGGTGGTGCGCGCCGCCCAGCAGGACGAGAAGTTCACGACGCTCGACGGCGAGGAGCGCACGCTCGACGCCGGCATGGGCCTGATCACCGACGGCGAGCGCCCCGTGGCGCTGGCCGGCGTTATGGGCGGCATGGATTCCGAGATCGAGGACGACACCGTTGACGTGATGGTCGAGAGCGCCTGCTTCAACGCCGGTCGCACCTCGCACACCAGCCGCGATCTGTCGCTGATCTCCGATGCCTCCATTCGCTTTGAGCGTCAGGTTGACGAGACCGGCTGCGTGGATGTCGCCAACGTTACCTGCGCGCTCATCGAGGAGATCGCCGGCGGCGAGGTTGCTCCCGGCTATGTCGACGTTTTCCCCGCGCCCAAGACCATCGACAGCATTAAGCTGCGCCTGGCCCGCGTGCACGCCATCTGCGGCGCCGACATCGAGCCCGACTTTATCGAGCGTTCGCTCACCCGTCTGGGCTGCACCGTCGAGCGCGACGGCGAGGACTTTATGGTCACCCCGCCAAGCTTCCGTCCCGACCTGCCGCGCGAGATTGACCTGATTGAGGAGGTCCTGCGCCTGTGGGGTATGGGCCGCGTGACGGCGACCATCCCGGCTGCCAAGAACCACATCGGCGGCCTGACGCGCGAGCAGAAGCTTACCCGCAAGGTCGGCGAGATCCTGCGCGCCTGCGGCCTCAACGAGACCACGACCTTTGGCTTTGCCGCCCCGGGCGACCTGGAGAAGATCGGCATGTCCACCGAAGGCCGCGGCTGCCCCGTGGTGCTCATGAACCCGCTGGTGGCCGAGCAGACCGAGATGCGCCGCTCGTTGCTGCCGGGTCTGCTGCAGTCTGTGGCCTACAACGAGGCCCACGGCACGCCCAACGTGCATCTGTACGAGGTCGGCAGCCTGTTCCACGGTCGCGAGAACGCCAGCCTGCCCAAGGAGACCAAGTCCGTAGCGGGCGTGCTGTCGGGCCAGTGGAGCGAGCAGTCCTGGAACATGAAGTACCGTAAGCTGCGCTTCTTCTTTGGCAAGGGCATTGTCGAGGAGCTGCTTGCTCAGCTGCGCATCGAGAAGGTTCGCTTCCGTCCCGCCGAGGGCGAGGGCTATGCCTTCTTGCAGCCGGGTCGCGCCGCCGAGGTTCTGTCCAGCGGTACCGTGCTGGGCTGGGTTGGCGAGATTCACCCCGAGGCGCGCGAGGCAATGGGCATCGATGAGGTCGTCGTTGCCTTTGAGCTCGATCTGGACAAGCTGATCAAGGGTGCCCGCAATCAGGAGAACTACCGCGAGTTCTCGCAGTACCCGGCCGTTGAGCATGACCTTGCTATCGTGGTCGACAACACCGTGACCTGCGAGGATCTTGAGCGCCGCATCACCAGCGCCGGCGGCAAGCTGCTCGAGGGCGTGCGCCTGTTCGACGTCTACCGCGATCCGGTCCGCATCGGAGCGGGCAAGAAGTCCATGGCCTTTGCGCTTACGTATCGCTCCGACGACCACACGCTCACCAGCGAAGAGGTCGAGAAGGCGCACCAGAAGATCGTCACCAAGGTGTGCAAGGGCGTAAACGGCGAGGTCCGCGGCTAGGGCTTGCGCTGGGGTATGGGTTAGCGGTGGTTGCCGCCGAGTCTTATGTGACTGCTATCCTCGGTATAAGGCATCGCTGAGCCTTCATATATGACGTACGCATTACATAACGGCGTGCTGCTTTGTCGGCAGCGCGCCGTTTTGCTATGATAGCCCGCGGCGTGTTACGAATATAACAATACGTAACACTGGCAAGGTGATTCAAGCGGCGTTGCAATTCTGTGCGCCGACAACCGGGAGGCGTATATGCACATTCCAGATAATTATCTGTCCCCGCAGACCGATGCCGTCATGGCGGTGGCGATGGCGCCCGTTTGGGTCCATTGCATCAAGAAGGTGCGTGCCACGCTCGATCGCGAGCACATGGCTTTCCTGGGTATTTGCGCCGCATTCTCCTTTTTGCTCATGATGTTCAACGTGCCGCTGCCCGGCGGCACCACGGGTCACGCCGTCGGCGGCGCGCTCATCGCGCTGCTGCTGGGCCCGGAGGCCGCGACTATCGCGGTTTCTGTTGCTCTGGCCCTGCAGGCGTTGCTTTTTGGCGATGGCGGCATCCTGTCCTTTGGTGCCAACTGCTTTAACATGGCCTTTGTGCTGCCGTTTGTGGCCGCCATCGTGTTTCGCGCGCTCAACAGCCGTCTGCACGACAAGAGCTGGGGCACCTCGGTTTCTGCCATCGTGAGCGGCTGGGTCGGCCTGAAGCC
>CABUBS010000018.1 GCA_902489855.1 uncultured Collinsella sp. | reverse complement strand
TGTACGCCCGCTCCCTACTGCCGGCAATGCGACAGCGGGGGGGGGGTCCTGGAGGACAGGGCCGCATGTTTGACTTTGGCTGCTAAAGAAGTAACAGAGAGCAATGCGCCAGCGGGGGCGGCGCTGATTGCTCAGGCCATGGATCGGCGTGAGGGCGCCGTCCGTTACAGGGCCATGCAATCCATCATGGACTGGGATAACTCGCGCCTGGCCTACCGGGCCGTCAAGCGCGCGTTCGACATCGTGTTCAGCGGTGTCGCGCTCGTCCTCATCGCGATCCCCGGCCTCGTACTCGCCGCTGCCATCCGCCTGGAGAGTGAGGGCAATCCCTTCTACAGCCAGATTCGTGTGGGCCAGACCCGCCCCGACGGCAGCCTGACCACCTTCCGCATGTGGAAGTTCCGCTCCATGTACAAGGACGCCGACGAGCGCCTCGGCGAGCTCAAGGAGCAAAACGAGATTGCCGGCGCCATGTTCAAGATGAAGGAGGACCCCCGCGTCACCAAGATCGGCAGGTTCATCCGCAAGCACTCCATCGATGAGTTCCCGCAGTTTCTGAACGTGTTCCTGGGCCAGATGTCCGTCGTGGGCCCGCGCCCGCCGCTGCCCAACGAGGTCGCGGAGTACACCGAGTACGACCTGCAGCGCCTGGCCGTGAAGCCGGGAATTACCGGCTGGTGGCAGGTTACGGAGCGCAACTCGACCGGATTCGACGGGATGGTTCGTCGCGACCTGGAATACATTGCGCGACGCGGGCTCCTCACCGATTTGAGAATTATCGCCCTCACCATCATCGAAGTGATCACGGGAAAGGGTGCGTGCTAGATGGATCTTTCAAAAGCCAAAGTGTGTATCCCGAGTTCAAGTGGAGGACATCTGACTCATATGTGGCTCTTGAGGCCATTTTGGTCACAAGCTGCCGATAGGTTCTGGGTGACCTTCGACAAGGAGGACGCGAATTCTCTTCTGGAAGGGGAGCGCGTCTACCATTGCCACTATCCGACGAACCGCAACATCCCGAACCTGCTGAAGAACACGGTTCTCGCCTGGAAGGTGCTCCGCAAGGAGCGTCCCGATCTGATCATCAGCTCCGGTGCCGCGGTTGCGGTGCCGTTCTTCCTGATCGGAAAGATGTTCGGGTCCAAATGCGTCTACGTGGAGGTCTTCGATCGCGTGGACAAGCCCACGATGACTGGTCGCATGCTCAACGGCGTGGCCGACCTATTCGTAGTGCAGTGGCCAGAACAGCTCGATGTCTACAAGAACGCCGTTGACCTCGGCTCTATCTTCTAGGGAGGGACGCGCATGGTATTCGTGACCGTGGGCACCCACGAGCAGCAGTTCGACCGCCTGGTCAAGGCGGTTGACGATCTCAAGGCGGACGGGACGCTCGTTGAGCCCGTCTATATCCAGACGGGTTACTCGACGTACGAGCCCGTCCACTGCGCCCACTCGCAGTTCGTGCCGTTTCGACAGATGAAGAGCTACATGGAGGGTGCCGATGTGGTGATCACGCACGGCGGCCCCTCAAGCTTCATCGAGGCCATGGCTGCAGGCAAGGTGCCCGTCGTTGTGCCCCGCAGGGGCGACCTTGACGAGCACGTGAACAACCATCAGGCCGACTTCGTGCGCATCGTCGCGGAGCGCCAAGGCGGAATCGTGCCCGTCTATGACGTGATGGACCTTTCCGCCGCCATCGAGCGCGCCCGCGAGCTCTCGCGCGGCGTCACTTTTAAGAGCCACAACGCTGAGTTCTGCCGAGAGCTCGAGAGACTGATAGAAGGAATTTAACCGCATGACTAAACCCCGCGCCGGCATACTCAGTATGCAGAGGATCTACAACTACGGGTCCTTCCTGCAGGCTTTCGGCCTGAAGTCTATCCTGGAGTCCCTTGGCTGCGATGTGCAGTTCGTTGACTATGAGCCTGGCAAGTGCCTGGTCACGTCCCCGTCATCGAAGAAGGGTGTCGCTCGCAAGGCGGAGAAGGCCCTCGAGGTATTCCGCTACGACGCTCCGCTCAGGGACAAGTTCGCCTTCATCCGCTACAAGCGCACCTACGCCCAGCGCTTCTACCCGATGCTCGGCGTCACTGAGGAGCCCAACCTTGATCCCGACATCGACCTCTTGGTCATCGGCAGCGACGAGGTGTTCAACTGCGTGCAGGATAACGCTAATGTCGGCTTCACGCCCGCGCTTTTCGGCGCCGGGTCGCGCGCCGGACGCAAGGTGACCTACGCCGCTTCCTTCGGCAACACCACGCTCGATAAGCTTGACCGTTACGGCAAGCGCGAAGAGGTCGCGGGCTACCTCAAGCGTCTCGACGCCGTCTCCGCTCGCGATGCCAACACGGGCGCCATTGTCGAGTCGCTTACGGGGGAAACACCGGCCTTCAACTTGGACCCGGTGCTCGCCTACGACTATTTTGGCGAGTGCAGGTTGATTCCCGCCGAGGTCGAAGAGGACCGCTATATGATCGCATACGGCTACTCGGGCCGTCTCACGGCCGAGGAGTGCGCCGCCGTGCGTGCCTATGCCGATCAGCGCGGTCTCAAGGTGCTCAATATCGGTGGGGTGCAGGGCGTCTGTGATCGCTTCGTGGATTGCTCGCCCTTTGAGGTGCTCGCCTACTTCAAGCATGCGGATGCCGTGGTAACCGACACGTTCCATGGCACCATTTTCTCGACGATCGCCCATACGCCTTTTGCAACGTTCGTACGTAGCTCGGGCTATGGTAACTCGCAGAAGCTGAATGATTTGCTCGATCGTCTCGGACTGCAGGACCACGTTGCATCGCTTGAACAGCTCCCTCAGAAGTTGAGCGCTCGTGTCGATTGGAGCTCCGTAGATGATCGCATCGAGCAAGAGCGGAAAAAGACTTACAGCTATCTTTGTGAGCAGATCGCGACTGCAGTTGAGGGGCGATAGCGTGAAGTTAAAATCTCTCGCAATCAGGCTGGCTCGAACTGTACAGGGCTGGCATGTAGCGCTCCCGTTTCGTGTCGATATCCTTAGAGCTACCGGTTTAGATATTCATCCTACCGTTTTAATTCGCAGCAATGTTCTATTTCAGGTGAAAGAGCTCGAGGTTGGACCGAACGCCTTTATTGGAAACGGTTGCAGCTTTTATGGAAGCGTTCGGTTTCCGTGCAAAGTGACTATTGGCGAACAGACCAAGGTTGCTCCTGAGGTTATGTTCTGCTGCTCGACTCATAGCTTGGGTCTTGCCGAGCGGCGTGCTGGGGAGACATATAACCGCGATATTCATGTTGGGAAGGGCTGCTGGATTGGAACGCGTTCCACGATTTTGCCCGGTGTGAATATTGGCAACGGATCTATTATCGCTGCTGGTGCAGTTGTCGCAAAAGATGTCCCTGCGAATTGCCTCGCGGGGGGGGTTCCTGCTCGAGTTATCAAGATGTTGGACGAAAGGTAGCCTAGTTTGAATGCTGTTGTAGCAAAAGATATAAAAGTTACGGTCATTGTCCCTGTTTACAACGTTGCTAACTACGTTTCACAGTGCGTTGAATCTATCCTTGCTCAGTCTTATAAAAATCTGGATATCATTCTCGTCGACGATGGCTCCACTGATGGCTCAGGTGCGATATGCGACGGATTCACTGCTTTAGACGAACGTGTGCGTGTTTTTCATTTTGAAAATGCTGGCGTTAGCGCTGCTCGCAACAGGGGCATTAAGGAATCTTGCGGAGAGTGGATTTGTTTCGTTGACGGTGACGATCGCGTCTTTCCCGACTATGTTGAATGTATGCTCAATTTGGCACTTGAAAAAGGCGCTGAAGTTGTGAGTACGACCGAGTTTATGTGCGACTATGATAAGGACCAGGTTGTTAATGACAAGATTGAGGTCATCACTGGACAAGAGGCTGTCCGCCGGATTCTTTGCTATAAACTGCCGATAGGTTGCAATAGTAAGCTATTCCGTAAGGTTTTCCTTGAAGAGAATGGGATTAAATTCTTTGAGGATCTTGCCGTTGGTGAAGGGTTTAATTTTAATTGCCTTGCTTTTGGACGCGCTGATAAAGTAGCTGTTTGCCGTAGGAAGATCTACTTCTATCGAAAGGACAATCCGAACAGCGTCACCACGAAGTTTAATCCCGTCAAATGGGAAAATGGTATCTATGCCATTGAGCGTATTCGTGAGAATCTTCTCGAGGAGTCGCCAGATATTCTGGTGGCGTGGCGTTACGCATGGTGGCGTACAAACTCAGATGCCTATGACCTTATAGTTCTTTCTCATTCTGAGAAGAGCTGTCCCGAACTTTATGAGCGGACTAGAAAAATTGTCAAATCGGAGGCACTGTTCGCCTTTAAAGCCCCTGTTTCTTGTCAGGACAAGGTGCGAGCACTTGTTATGAAGGTATTCCCGAGGGCAATTCCATGGGCGATGCTTCAACGGCGTAAGCTGCATAATGTGGAAGTGGAGACTCAGGGATGAGTGCAGTTAAGGTGCTTCTCGTCTGTACGGGAGGAATCAAGAACGATGGAATTACATCATGGGCTATACAGACGTTCGGAGCTATGGATAAGGCCGGTCTTGATTTAACAGCCGTTGCATGGGAAGACTCGCCTGGGGATGCAGTCGAAAGGGTCGAATGTGCTGGCTTCACGGTTATTCGGCTTCCAAACAGAAAAACCCATCTGAGAGAGTATCTACATTCTTTCGATGAATTGCTTGAGCAGGGATTTGACGTGGTTCATGCGTGTGGGAGCAGCTCTCTCTTGGGGATGGAGCTTTCGCTCGCGAAGCGTGCTGGAACGGGGATGCGAATTGCGCATTCTCATAATACGGTATGTTCCCATCGCGTGGCTGATAGGATTCTAAGGCCCTTACTCTACAATGCTGCAACTGACTTGATTGCCTGTGGGGTGGATGCTGGCAGATGGCTTTTCGCAAAAAGGGGATTCAGTGTTATCCCCAACGGTAAGGATCCCGTTTCATTCCGATTTGATTCTGCCAAGCGTCAAAGGGCTCGCGAGATGCTTGATATCAACGATGACACCATTGCTATCGGTCATGTGGGACGAATTAACGAACAAAAGAATCATTCGTTTTTACTTAACGTATTTAAGTCGTTTCTTACAAGCAACAGCGAGGCTCGTCTGTATTTAATTGGTGATGATGGCGGACTAATGAGCGAAGTTCGAAAACGAGTCAGAGAGCTTGGCTTGCAGGACAAAGTCTTGTTTCTTGGACGCCGTACTGATGTCTCCGAACTGCTTAATGGTATGGACTGCATGGTGTTTCCTTCGTTGTACGAGGGCTTTCCAAATGTCGTAGTTGAATGGCAGTACAACGGCCTTCCCTGTGTGATCTCCGATACCATTACTGATGAGTGCGCCGTGACACCATTAGTTGATCGCATGTCGCTCAAGAAGTCTCCTGATGATTGGGCTGCTGTAGTTGAACGTAAACTGTCCTACTCTGATCGTGCTAACGATTCGACACGGGCTTCGGAAGCTCTTCGAGCGTCTGGCTATGACGTGAATGAAAACGCAAAGATGCTCAAACGTCTTTATTTAAAGGGCGTGGAGAGGAATAAGTAATGAATCCAGTGAAATGGGGGGCTAGCGCTTTACGCGTGCTGGTAGCGAAAGTTCGACTAGGCGGTAGGCTTAGAATAGATCGTGGATCTAAGCCAGTTTATCTTGGTCGTGGCGTGCGGCTTATGGTTAAACCTAATGGGCAAATTCATTTTGGCGCTGGTGCTTACATTGATGACTACTCGCGTCTTCAAGCAGACGATGGTGCGTCTTTGCATATTGGTAGCTATGCTTACTTAAACACTAATTGCCGCATTGTTGCAGCTGAGAACATCGAAATCGGATCCCATACCATGCTTGGCCCAAATGTATGCGTTTATGACCATGACCACGTGTTTGACGAGGACGGCGTTCATGGTGATTTGAAGTCTTCGCCTATTCACCTTGGCGAGCGCTGCTGGATTGCTGCGAATTCTCTTGTTACCCGTGGTGTAGAGATTGCGGACAATATTCTTATTGGGGGGGCGTCTGTAGTTACTGATTCCTTGTTGGAGCCGGGCGTCTACGTTGGTACCCCTGCGCGACTAATCAAACGCCTTTCTGATGAAAACCGGTGCGTTATTGATGGGAAAAAAGCTGAAAGTGATGGGAACCGTGTCTAATAATCTTGATATCAAAATTTCAGCCATTGTTCCCGTTTATAACGTAAAGATGTATTTGCGACAATGCGTCGACTCCCTTCTCGCCCAAACTTATCCTTTCTTCGAAATTATTCTTGTCGATGATGGCTCAACCGATGGTTGTTCTTTGCTTTGTGATGAGCTTGCTGCTGCTTATGCTCAAGTCCATTCAGTGCACAAAGAAAATGCTGGCCTTGGTTATGCACGTAACACTGGACTGGATAACTTATCTGAGCTATCCGATTATGTCATGTTTATCGATTCGGATGATTGGCTTGAAGCTAATGCTGTGGAATGTCTTCTTGCCGCTATTCAGGGGGATGATGTTGACTGCGTCATTGGTGGGCACACAAAGAAAGACTGTACCGGTAAGACTCAATTTGTCTTTCAAATGGAAAATGCTTTCTATAATGGTGAAAAAGTCAGAGATGAATTGATTCCACGTCTATGCGGCAGCGCTCCTGCCGCTAGTGACTCTATACCGATGTCCGCATGGAGTTCCCTGTTTCGGGCAGACTGCATAAGAGAAAAGGCACTGCGTTTCCCTTCCGAACGCAATATGATTTCCGAGGATTTTGTATTTAAGTTTAATTTCCTGCTGCACGCTGACCGTGTGGTCGTAAGCGATTTTACTCAGTACTGTTACCGTACAAACCAAGGTTCTCTTACCACATCTTACAGGCCCGATCGCTTTGAGGCGTCCATGCACTTTTATCGTGAGGCTCTCCGGATGATTAGACAGGCAGCATTGTCCCAGGAGTGTATTACACGCCTGCAGAAGACGCTGTTTATCTACGTCCGCATGTGTATTCATCAAGAGACGCCGAGTCTATCGGGAAAGAGGCACACTCAGTGTATTGCCAAGCTTAAATCTATTTTGGGAGATGGCGAGTTTCATTCTGTTCTATCTGAATTTCCTTCTAGTGAATTGCATCTCAGACAGAGACTCTTTGTTTTTCTCTTAAAGAATAAAGCGGCTTTTCTTATTTTCTGGCTAAACAGTTTCGGTTTGATTTGAGGTGTGCTGGATGGGTATAGGTCATTGGCTTACTAGGACAATTAAAACGTCGGTTTGTGGTTACAGGGCTTACAGCGATACGTATATTAAAGAATTGCGTTCTAAGGGTGCAGTTATCGGTGAAGATGTGACCATCCACTATCCGATGAGAACGGTGATTGATGCTACTGCGCCGCATCTTATTACAATTGGCAACCACGTTAACATTACGGGGCCGGCCACTATTCTCACTCATGATTATTCTTGGTCAGTTGTTAAAGGTAAAACAGGCGAGATTTTAGGGAATCAGAAGCCAGTTGTTATTGGCGACAACGTTTTCATTGGCTGGGGTGCCACGATTTTATGTGGATCGATTATTGAAGATAACGTGGTGGTGGGGGCCCATGCGGTGGTTTCCGGCCTTGTTGATCATGATTCCGTCTGGGGTGGGGTTCCTGCAAGGCGGATTTGCTCTTTGGAACACTATCGAAAAAAACGCCTCACTGCTCAGATAGCTGAGGGTAAGATGTACGTCCACTGCTTTCGGGAGCGCTATGGACGTGACCCGCGCAAGGATGAGATTCCCGAGTACTTTATGCTTTTCTGCGGTGACGAAGAACTTGAAGGCAAACTTGCATTTCAGGTCAATCTCATGGGTACCGAGGAAAAGACAAAACGTTTAATGCGGGAAGCCGAGCGACCGTATCTTGACTATAACTCGTTTATTAAGGATTGCTGATGCCTGCTAGCCTGTCAGTTAAAGAACGCAAAGGTGTTGTGACATCGTTCAATGTTGATGTCTTTGTAACGTCCGCGCTCATGATTTTGTCTGTCTACAAGGTGGATATTGTACCGACGGCCATTATGCAGGGAATCAGATGCGCTGCTATTGCGATCTTGTTGCTGCTGCATTTTAAAGCTATTTGTGTTTTTCCGCACAAAGTGGCTCTTTTTGCATTTCCAATAGCAATGTCGATTTCTTCGCTCTGCGCTGGTTGTAGTTACCAAAATGTTGTCTTTGCGAGCGTGCAAGGTCTTAATATCATCTCGCTGTTTATTTCATGTTATGACATTGCGCGCAAGTACGGTTTATTTCAATTGTTTGACAGCGTCTTTTGGCTTTTGTTTGCGTTTAGTTTACTGAATGACCTAACGGTATTCGCTACCCATTTCAATAACTCATCCAGTCAATATCTGATGGGTAATAAGTTTACTGTTGGCGATATTCATACGTTGCTCCTTGGGCTTTATGCTGCTCTCCTTTCTGTTAGGCGTGGCTATCTACGCTATAACCGGGGAATTTATGTGGCTCTTGTTTTTGAATCTGCTATTGTGCTCGTAAAAGCGAGCGCGATGACTGCACTTCTTTGCCTGTTGTTGTCTGTTGCCCTTACTTTATTCCTTACCAACCGAGTTGCGCACAAATTGAGCGAGGGTTTAGTTATCACTATCGTGATTGTCGCTGCGAATGTAATTTACTTCGGAACGGGTATGCTGCTTAATATTCCGGCCGTTCAGTTTTTTATCCAGGATGTATTGGGGCGGTCTCTTACAATGACGGGTAGAACTCCAATCTATGATTGCCTCGAATCGTTAATCAACGAAAAGCCTGTTTTTGGATGGGGTTACGGAAACACGGCGGTCATGGCGCTTGTTGGTTATGGAAACGCCCAGAATGGAATCGCAGAGCTCATGGTCAACTATGGCGCATTTGGCGTGCTTGCTTTTTTTGCCACGGTAATAGGTCTTTTCCCTAGCGTGAAAAAGTTCCGTAGCCATAATCCGAGGCTTGTTGCGATCATATACGGCACTATTCTTGCATCTCTTGTCGAGATATCGTTCGGTCTAGTTTTTTTCTTCGCGTTGTCGTTGATATTCGCGGGGTCCGTTTTTCCTTTAAGGGACGATTTAAATAACATTTAATTGGATGAGGCGATTGCGTGAACAGGAGAGATACGATGGCGCCTCTTATTTCAATTGTGGTGCCGGTATACAACACGGCTGAATACATCGAACAGTGTGTACGCAGTATTTTATTGCAGGATTTCACCTTGTTAGAGCTTGTTCTTGTGGACGATGGCTCCACTGACGGCTCTTCTGGTTTATGCGATGAGTTTGCGACGGCAGATGAACGCGTGAAGGTAATTCACCAGGAAAATTCCGGAGTTTCAGTTGCTCGTAACAGAGGTTTTGATGTTGCGATTGGTCGCTACATTTGGTTTTGCGACAGTGATGACTGGATTGAACCTGGAGCGCTTGGGAAAATTGCATCCGTTATTGCAGAACGTTCGCCTGCGGCTATTTGTTTGACAATTAACCGTATCGGAGCCGATAGACGGGTTATTGGAAGATTTGAAGCCGCACGTGATAGCACTGGTCCGTCTGATGGTCCTTTGCAATGTAACAACTATCTGTTCGCGCACTCGCAAGTATTTCTTCGTACGTTGGGCGAGGGGTTACGCTTTAAAGAGGGCCTTGCGCTTCTTGAAGATCGAGACTATTTTTATAAACTATTTTGGCTTGCTGCAGGTAACACAGCGCGTATAACTGAGCCACTCTATAACTATCGAGTTGAGCGTGTCGATTCTGCCGTTCACGATATCAGTGCAGACAAGGCACTTGGAGCATTCCTCGTAAGCAAGGAGATTTTTGAAAATGAGTTGACAAAGGGTTTTCTGTCGCCTGCTTACGAAAGCATGGTTACATTCGTTCTTATGGCGTTTTCTGCATTGGGGAAAACAGAGGGTTATTCAATCAGATATAAACGTTTAGCTCGGTTTGTCTCAGAGAATGATCATTCTTCCCTTCTTCCGAGTTCTAAGAGAGCGAGACTGTCCATTGCCGTTCGTCATCCACGCGTTTTTATCTCTATTGTTCGTGTGAGAAGTGCTTTGAAGCCTTTCTTTAAGAGGCTTCAGAGTTACAGATCGAGGAGTTAGTTAAGTTGTTATTTGCAAGAAGCGGTGTGAAATCGGGTGCTATCGTTAGCTATGCGTACACGTTCGTCAATTCAATCGTGTCAATTATCTATGTTCCGCTGCTTCTCTCCAGTATTGGTCGGGAGGAATACGGTTTATATCAGCTGATTGGCTCAATAATGGCCTACATTGTCTCCATTAACGGGATTCTCGCTTCAGGCGTGGGTAGATATTACTGCATGTACAAAGCTGAGGACGATCAAACTAAGATGGAGAACACCCTGGCGATTGCAAAGCGGATGTATTGGGCACTTTCTGTTGTTACTGTTGCTGTGATTCTTATTGTTTCGATGGCCTTTCGTACGATTTATAGCACTTCATTTTCACAGGCGTTGGTTGATGAAGGTTCCGCGATGCTTCTCGTACTTGGTGTTAATTGCATTGTTGTGATGAATAACGCAATAACCATTGCTGCCATTACGGCCAATGAGAGATTTGTTTTTCTCAAGGGTACGCAGCTTGTTTCTCTTGTTGTCCAGCCAGTAATAGTTGTCGCGGTAGCACAACTGGTCCCATCCGCTATCGTCGTGTCAATAGTCGCTTTGCTTACGAATATTGTCTGTGCCGCTGTTCAACGCGTGTACGCAAGGCATATTTTACATATTCGGTATACCTTTCATGGCTGGGACCGCGCATTGGCTCATGGTATATTAGGATTTAGCGTTGCGATAATTCTAGTAACGTTAGCCGACTTGATTTTCTGGAAGACGGATCAGCTCATTGTTGGATATCTATTCGGGGCCGATTCTGTTGCGGTCTATTCCATTGGTGCTCAGATTTACCAAGCATATATGAATATCGGTATTGCAGTCTCCTCGGTGTTTCTTCCACGTGTTTCGCAGCTTTATCACGGAAACCATGATATGGCTGCCATTAGCGCTCTGTTTATAAAGGTCGGGCGCATCTCTCTTATGATTTGCCTATTAATTTTGGGCGCTTTTACCTTTTTGGGGCCTGACTTTATGGCACTTTGGGCGGGCGATAATTGTTTTGACTCATATCTTGTAGCAATTATTGTGATGGTGCCATTTACAATTGATTTGATTCAGAATCTCGGCCTTACCATTCTCCAGGTTATTGATAAATACTATTTTCGCGGGGCCATGTATCTTGTTATCGCATTGCTAAACGTTGTTTTGACTGTTGTTATGCTTAATGCGGTTGGTCTTGCTGGTGCAGCACTTTCTACGGCCATTGCAATGCTCATTGGTAATGGGTTTATCATGAACTGGTTTTACAAGGTCAAGGTCGGTCTTGATATTACGAATTTCTGGCGACAAATGCTTCCGATTGCGATTCCCGTATCTTTGCTTGTGGCCGTGTTTGCTTGTGTGTATTGGTTGACCCCGATACCCCATGCTTCTTGGTTCGCCTTTATTGCTGCTGGCGTGTTTTGGGTTGTCGGTTATGTGTCCATCCTCTGGTGTTTCTCCATGAACGACTACGAGAAAGGTCTTGTTCGCAGCGTTTTGCACAAGCATTAATTAAATACTAGTTATCTGCACCAATCATTGACCTTGATTTGTTGCAAATCCGAATTTCTGGACGACGTGGTGGAACACGCTCGTGTACCATTTGCTGCGATTGAGGCGGACCGACGGCGGCGTCGCGAAATGTTGGTGTAATGGCCTTCCTTGACTCTGTTTCCAAGATCCGGACTCTATTGATATCCTAGACCGCATCCATGCTGTCGGTGACGCATAACTTCTTTCGCAAATTTACAACCGCATAGCTGAACACGGCCCGTGCCCCGTCATATGAATTCTAGCGGACTAGGCAACAAATCATTGACGAATGGGGTTCGGGCCGTGTTTGCGAACATCGTAACAGTCGACGAGGAATCGCTGCGCAAGGACATAACGAATCTGGTGAGGAAGACCTTCGATGAGACGTTCAGGGTGCTGATCGACGAGGAGGCTTCCGAGCTCGTCGAGGCTGAATATTACGAGAGAATGGCGTGCGGCGGTCTTGCTGCAGCGGCCACTACGCGAGAAAGCTCGTCAGCGGTGTCGGAGAGTCGAGTTCAGCGCGCCGAAACTCCAGATGGCCATCATCGAGCGCTACCGCAGGCGCAAGACCTCGGTCTAGGAGGCCGTCGTCGAGATGCGCCTCGCGGGTGCCTTGACCAGCAGGATTGAGGACGTATCCGGGCTTCTCTGGGGGCGCCGATGTCCTCCGGCACCGTCTTCAACTTCAACGAGAGGGTCTTAGCGTCCATCGAGACCTAGCGGGAGAGGTCGTTTGAGGACGACTATCCCTGCGTATTCGCGCGCAGTAGACTAAAAGGGGACGGGGTTAAGAACGGCTAAGCCAATTTGCGAAATAATTTTGCCAGTACCAAGCGTTTGCTGATCAATAAAGCTACAAACGTCTTTTCTTTAATGCATTTTGTCTGCGGACAGCGCCCAGGACTGGGCGGCCGAGCCGTTTGCGGGGTAGAGCCACACCTCGGCGCCCTCGCTCGTGTCGCACCACTTGCAGTCGAGCGCCATGCCGCTCGCCGCGCTCGTGATCGACCAGCCGCCGCCGCGGGCCTCGACGCGCCAGAGCTGCGACGCGGATCCGTCGGGCTCGGCAAGGGCTGCGGAGCCGCCGGACGCCGTGAGCGCCAGCCCGCCGCGCGTCAGCCGGTAGAGCCCCGTCGCCTCGTCGTAGGCGAACGACAGAGCCGGCCCCGACGCGCTCAGCGAGCAGCCGGACGCGCCGGCCGACACGGCCATGCGGCAGTCGAGCGCGGACGTCAGGCGGTAGTCGCCGTCGTCGAGGGTCCTCTCGGCCGGGGAAGTGAGGAGCCATGTCTGGGCGGCGTCACCGAGGGTCGTGCCGAAGCCCCACACCTCGGCGCCCTCGTGCGTGGCGCGCCGCTTCGCATCGACCGCGTACCGCGTGCCGTTGTTAGCGCCGGGCGATTTTAGCCGCTAATAGTCAAACTATTTTGACCAATCCCGGTCACCGAATAATGGCCACCGTGCCTCCCCGCCGCCACTACGCTGGTGGTGCCAACACGCCGGCGTTAGGAGGACCATTGAGGTGAACGAGAGACACGATGACCTACAGGAGATTATAGACGCGGCGCTCCGGGAGATGGCCGCGGAGGAGGGCGACGGGTTCGACCCGCAGGCATGCAACCTCGCGGAGTTCTGCAGGAGGACGGGGCTCACCCGCTCCCGCGCGAGGACGGTCAGGGCACACGGGTTCAGGGCCCTGCCCCACGGGAACAGCGGGAGGAGGGCCGCGCCGGGCGTGCTCGCCGGCCACACCGGCCTGGTGGACGACCTCCTGCGGAAGGGCGTCACCAACTCGCAGGTGATATTCGAGCGGCTGCTCGGCCAGGGCTACGCCGGCGGCCTCACCACGGTGAAGACCTATATCGCCGCGCACCGGGACCTCGTGCCCGCGAAGAGGCGGCAGGCGGCCCCGCAGGGCTGCCGCGGGCAGCGCTTCAGGACGGCGCCCGGAGAGGCCTACCAGATGGACTGGGGCTTCGTCGCGGTCGAGCGCCCCGGCGGCGAGCGGGCGCGGATCGCCTGCTTCGCCATGGTCTGCCACCATTGCGGGAGCGCCCACGTCGAGTTCTTCCCGAACGCGCGCCAGGAGAACCTCCTCATCGGGATGCTGCACGCGTTCTCGGCGCTGGGCGTGCCCGCGACCGTGCTCACCGACAACATGAAGAGCGTGGTCGTCCGCCGCGATGCCGACGGCCGGCCCGTCTGGCAGGCCGACTACGCCGAGTTCATGGGCGTCGTCGGCTTCCGCACCAGGCTGTGCAGGCCGCGCCACCCCTATACGAAGGGCAAGGTGGAGAGGCTCGTCCGCTTCGTGAAGGGGAACTTCCTCGCGGGAAGGTCCTTCACCGACCTTGACGCCCTCAACCGGGAGGCCGCCCTCTGGTGCGCCGAGCAGGGAGGCCGCTGGCGGCGCCCGGCGGCATGCGTCCCGATGCGCGAGCACGAGGCGGCGTGCTCGGCGAACACCAGGCCGCTCGAGGTCACGGCCGAGGTCGAGCGGTACCTGTGCCCGCGCCGGAAGATCTCCTTCGACGGCTTCGTGAGCTTCGAGGGGCACCGCTACGGCGTGCCCTACTGGTACGGCCGCCGCGAGTGCAGGGTGAGCCGGGAGGGGCGCGTGGTGCACATATACAGCGACGACCTCTCCCGCGAGCTCGTCGCCCACGCCGTCGGCGCCGGCGCCGACAGCTGGTGCGAGGGCCAGTGGGAGACATCGCCGGCGCAGCCCGAGGAGCTGCCGACCCAGCCGGTCGGGACCGTGGTCGAGCAGATCGCCCCGCCCCGTGCGAAGCCCGGTTTCGAGAGGTTCGACTTCGGGAGGGCCGAATGATGGCGGGCGCGGGGGCGAGTCCCTACGAGCTCGCGAGCGACGCCGCGTCGAGGCTCGGGATCGCCGTCGGGGCGGAGGAGCTCGCGGCCCTCGCCTCGGACCTCGACCTCGGCGACGGGGAGATGGCCGCCGTGGCCGCCACCTTCTCCTACCTTGCGGAGAAGAGGAGGCTCGCCTCCATCGAGACGCTGCTGAGGCTGAGCAGGCTGCCCAGGCGCGAGCCCAAGACCTTCGAGGGCTTCGACTTCTCCAGGATCCAGGGCCGGGACGCGGCCGCGCTGGGCAAGCTCCCGTCGCTGGCCGACCTCTACGCGCACCGCAACGTCGCCTTCGTCGGGCCCGGCGGCATAGGGAAGACGCACCTCGCGCAGGCCTACGGGCGCGAGTGCTGCATGCGGGGGCTCAAGACCTACTACATCAAGGCGACCGAGCTCAGGGACAGGTTCCAGAAGGCCGTCCAGCGGGGAAACACCTCGCGGGTCGTCTCCTCGCTCGTCAAGCCGTCGTGCCTCATCGTGGACGAGGTGGGGAGATGCGTCTACGACAGGCCGTGCACCGACCTGTTCTTCGATGTCGTCGACAGGCGCTACGAGAAGGAGGGGCCGAACGCGATGGTCCTTACGAGTAACATCGCCCCGAGCGGGTGGGATGAGTTCTTCACGGGCGACGACACGCTCCTCTGCGCCCTCGACAGGCTGTTCGACAAGGCGTCGGTGTTCGTGATGCGGGGCCCGAGCTACCGCGGCAGGGGGCTCGACACCTACTCGGTGGAGGCCGTCCCCCAGGCGGTGAAGGTGAGGGGGATCCAGCCCGAGGGGATGTAGGGAAGCGATAGGAAAGTCATAGATGCGGGCGTGTTGGCTAAAATGGGTCGGCCGGGATTGGTCAATCTCGGCCGACTATATTTGGCTAAATTATTCCGACGCTAACAAAGCTTTAAATGTCTGTATGGAAGTGCGGTAATATAGCGAGTATTCGTGTCTTTATATGTGGTTACTGTCTCGGGGGATATACATGAAACGTCTCAAAGCGTCTGCTGCTTTGGCTTGTACGCTATTAATGGGCTGGTCTCAAATCATTCAGCCTTACAGCGCGTATGCGCTGTCAGTTCAGGCCGCCGCTGCTTCGCAGTCGGTCTCGCAAACATCGAACGTGTGCGAATCTCAAGACGCAAGTTCTCAGGGAACGCAGGACGATGCCTCGGGTTCTCAGGGTGTAACCGAATGGTATGGTGACGATGCAAATGCCGCTCGTCTTGATGGGGAAACAGATTCGGATTCCGACGAACAGCCTAGAATTGGCGTCGAAGAGTCTGGTGTTGACGAGTCAAACGGTGAGGTCCCAACCGATGATTCCACTGAGATGAATTCCTGCGAAGCGGACTCTTTGGAACCGAACTCTTGGCGTTTCGAAAACGGCGTGCTTATCGATTCGAACAATGGCGACATCGATGCGCAATCTTTAACTGACGATCCTTTGCCCAATGGCGCTGTTGCGCGCGGCATTGATGTCAGCAATTATCAGGGAACTGTTGATTGGAATAAGGTTAAGGCCGCGGGGATTGATTTCGCCATTCTCAAAGTTGGACCTGTTTACGGAAACCCTGACGATTCTTTTGAAAGGAACGCTGCTGAATGTGAACGCCTCGGCATTCCTTATGGCGTGTATTACTACTCCTACGCCCGTTCTATAAAGGATGCCAATAAAGAGGCCGACAGGACACTTGCTTGGCTCGGCGGCCATCATCCGTCGCTTCCCGTTTATTATGATCTTGAGGATAGCTATATCTTGCAAGATCCGGATTTCAGCAAGGATAAGCTTACCCAGATTGCGCAGGCTTTTTGCAACCGTATGGAGGCCGTTGGCTTTAAGTCGGGTATCTATGCGAACCTTAACTGGCTTAACAACTACCTGAATTCTCCGTCGTTGAGCGGTTATGACCATTGGGTCGCTCAATATAATTGGCGTTGCGATTATGCTGGCAGCTACAGTTTCTGGCAGTATTCAAGCAGTGGCAATGTCCCGGGCGTCAACGGACGCTGTGACATGAACTACTGCTTCAACGGTTCTCTTCTCAACGTAGATGACAACAAGATGCATATTCAGTATGAGGCGCATGTCTCGAATATTGGCTGGATGAGCAGCAAGCGTGACGGATCTACGGCTGGCACAACGGGGCAGTCTAAATCAGTTGAGGATCTTAAGGTCAGCATCTTGAACCCCGTTGTAGATGGCTCTGTGCAAATTAACGCCAATGTAAGTGGCATCGGCTGGCAGGGCTGGGACACCCCCTCGGCCTCCGAGGGCGGCACCACCGGCCAGGGCCGCGCCGTCGAGGCGGTGCGCCTGAGGCTCACGGGCTCCCTCGCCAAGGACTACGACGTCTACTACCGCGTCCACGCCTCCAACATCGGCTGGATGGCCTGGGCCAAGGACGGCGAGGAGGCCGGCACCACGGGCTTCGGCAGGAGCGTCGAGGCCGTCCAGATCAGGCTCGTCAAGAAGGGCGACGCCGCCCCCTCGTCCGACGGGGCCAACGTCGACTACGCCTTCAAGAAGAAGCCCATGTCCCTGACCTACCGCGCCCACGTCTCCAACGTTGGCTGGCAGGGCGCCGTGTCCGACGGGGCGACCGCCGGCACCACCGGCCGCGGCCTCGCCCTCGAGGACCTCAGGCTCTCGCTCGACAGCTCCGACTACTCAGACGGCTCGTGCGTCCAGATCGACGCCCACGTCTCGGGCATCGGCTGGCAGGGCTGGGACACCCCCTCGGCCTCCGAGGGCGGCACCACCG
>CABUBS010000017.1 GCA_902489855.1 uncultured Collinsella sp. | reverse complement strand
CACGTCGCCTGCGGAGGCCGGCACCGCCGGGGAAGCAGCGGGAGCCGTGGCGGGCGCCGTCGCGGCAGCGGATTCCGTCGCGGCGCCTTGCGGTGCCACGATGTCGAGCGCAATCGGCGCAAAGGCGATTTCTTCCAGATAGGCCTCAATAGTCGGCTGATGCTTTTTGAGCTGCGCGATGGCAAAGCGCGAGGGGGCCTCGATCGTGAGCGTATCTTCGGTCAGGCTTATGGCGCGCGATTGCCCCAGCATGTTGATGAGGCGTGCATCTTGGCCGTCGCGCTGACAAAAGGCGATGGCATCCCCCAGGATGATGCTTGCTTCCTCGTCCACTGTCTCTCCCGTTCTTTAGCTCTGAGCTCGCACGCGAGCGGCGCCGAGTTCGGTCAGATGGTATTTCTGGCCATGCTTGATGACCAAGCCGGCCTGCGCCAAGTCATTGAGCGTGCGTGACCAAGTGGGGGCCGAGTTTCCAAACGTCCTCGCCAGATCGGTTGCACCGCACGCTTGATTTTGCGCCAGATAGCCCAGCGCGGCGTTGCCGCGATCGCTTACGAACACGTCCGGTTGTGGCTGCGCATACTGATTTGCTGCATTAGGATACATCATTTGAGCTGCTGGTTGTTGAGAACTCTGCATCGGCGGCATTTGCTGTTGAAAACTTTGAGGCCACTGTTGGTAAGGCTGTGGAGGCATCTGCTGGGTCCAAGGGTTGTACTGCTGCTGCGGCATCTGCTGGTACGGCTGCTGATATCCCTGCTGGTACTGCTGCGGGAACTGCTGGCCATACCCCAGTGGCGGCATCTGCTGATATGGATATCCCTGTTGGTACGGCTGATAGCCCATTTGCTGGCCACCCGGCGCCCCCGTCGCCTGCTGCATTGCTGCTGCATCCTGATCAGCCAGCGGCATGGCCTCTGGCATGTTTGGCGGCATCGACATAGATGCCGCCTGGGGTTCTTGTGTGGGAAGCATTCCGGGCTGCTGCATCTGTCCCACGGGGGGCTGCATCTGCTGCGTTGCCACGGGCTGCTGCGCAAAAGCTCCCGGCAGGGGATATGTGGGCTGCTCCGTCTCGGGCCGCACGGCAGCGCCGCGTCCGCCGGCACGCTCGATTTCCTGCACGCGTTTAGGGTTCAGGCTTACCGTAACCACGGTGCCGTTGCCCATGTTGTCCTCGATGGATACGGCACCGCCGGCGTTTTCCAAATACTCCTGCACCATGGGAAACCCTGCTCCGGTTCCACGGATATAGCGCTTCATCTTGCTGTTTGCGCTGGTAACGCCAAAGTCGAAAGCACGTTCCTTGTCGTCGATGCCGGGTCCTTGGTCAGCAAAGCGGATGGTGTCTCCGCCGTCCAGAATCGAGATGATGGGCTCGGCAAAGTGTGCGTGGATAAAGTTTTCGACAATCTCGCGGATGACCATGAGCGAGATGTGGCCACCTTGTTCTTTCATGCACTGGTAGACGGTGTTGGTCGTCTCTTCCAAATACGTGCGGACATCTTGCGGATCAATGACGATCACACGCGGTGTCGACAGCATGTCGTCATAGACGGCGATGCGCGCGGCGTACATGGCTTTTGGCGCCTGCGTTGTCGTCTGTTCACCTTCGTCACGCTCTTCGCGCACGCCGGTGATGTGCTCGTTGTCGGGTGCCGGGTCTCCGGAATCGACCATGGTGTAAAAGTCGTCAGACATGCCGCTCGCAATCTTCCAAAAGGTTTCGAACAAATAGTAGCTCACCGTGCAATGTTTCTCATCTTTCGACAACTTTTCAAAACCTGTTGAAAACTTTGGAAAACGGACGAAAAGTTCTCAACATTGCCAACATGACCTGTTGAAAACTCGATGAAATATCGTGAAAAGTTGCCATGCACCGCTAAATCGAGCTTGGCTTATGGGGGAACCGTGTGAACTGCGCAACCTTTTACCTTTGATTTCTTGACATTTGAACATTGATTTCCCTACAATCTTCAAGCTCACGTGTCTATATCTGCGTCCGCGTCCCCGCGGACACTCGAAATGCAGCAGGAGGAACTTAAGATGAAGCGTACGTATCAGCCTAATAAGCGTAAGCGTGCCAAGACCCATGGCTTCCGTGCCCGTATGGCCACTAAGGGTGGTCGTGCCGTGCTCGCCCGTCGTCGCGCCAAGGGCCGCAAGCGTCTCACTGTCTAGCAGCGATACACACATCTCGCATGAAGACTATTAAGTCTCGGCAAGATTTCGAGCATGTGTTCAGTCAGGGGCGTCGTTTCAATCACCCTCTGATTCGAATGACCATATGTGAATCGGTTGGCGAAGGCGACTCCGGAAGGGTCGCCTTCGTTGGTGCTAAGCGACTCGGTTGTGCCGTCGTGCGCAACCGATCCAAGCGTGTGATGCGCGAGGCCGCCCGCAGCTGCGGATTTCCCGTTGCGGGTTATGACATCATCTTGTTCGCAACTCCCAAGACGAGGGTTTCCTCGCCGCAGGAGATGGACAAGGCGTTGCGTTCGCTTATGAAGCGCGCCGGCGTTGCCGGGGAGGAGCGATGAGCAATCACGTTTTGCGACGTGTTGCCATCGCTCCTATTCGCATATATCAACAGGTTATTTCGCCCTTATTGCCTGACGCCTGCATTTATTACCCAACGTGCTCGCAATACGCCGTCCAGGCGATTGAGAAGCACGGTGTTTTGAGAGGCTGCTGGCTTGCCGTGAGGCGCATCGCTCGCTGCAATCCCCTGCACGTCGGCGGTTATGACCCTGTGCCCTAGCGGGCACTCGCTATCGGAGGAAAACTTACATGTGGGATTGGATCGTTAACATCCTTTTCGAGCTGCTCAAGCTCATCCAGACCTTTGCGGTCGACTGGGGCCTGTCCATCATCATCCTGGTGGTCATCATCCGTCTGCTGCTGACGCCGCTTATGCTCAAGTCGACCAAGTCGACGGCTCGCATGCAGGTGCTGCAGCCTAAGATGCTCGAGATCCAGGAGCGCTATGCCGACGATCCCCAGCGTCAGGCCGAGGAGATGCAGAAGTTCTACAGCGAGAACAAGTTCAACCCCATGGCTGGTTGTCTGCCGCTGTTGATCCAGATGCCTGTCCTGTTCGCCCTGTTTACGCTGCTGCGTAACCTGCCGCAGTACTTTAACGAGGGCACGTTCTCGTTCTTCAACATCCTGCCCGACCTGACCACCACGCCGAGCGCTTCCTTTGCCGATGGCTTTATGGTTGCACTGCCTGCGCTGGTCTGCCTGATCCTGTTCGCCGTTCTGACCCTGATTCCGCAGCTCTATATGTCGCGCAACCAGACCGGCCAGCAGGCTCAGAGCATGCGTATGATGGCCGTTGTCATGACGGTCATGATGCTTTGGATGGGTTGGAGCCTTCCCGTTGGTGTTCTGCTGTACTACGACGTCTCGTCTGCTTGGCAGGTTATCCAGCAGATTTTTGTGACGCAGAAGGTCATCGACAAGGCGAAGGCCGATGAGGAGGAGCGTCTTAAGAACGCGCCGCTGCAGGTTGAGGTCACTCGTCGCGAGAAGAAGCCGCGCCCGCACAAGAAGAAGTAGCGGGATATCAATCTTATTTAGGTACCTAACTTTTGGAGTACGTTATGTCTGAAGAGATCATCGAGGATATGCTTGAGGAGGTTGCCCCGCAGGTCGCGGGCGATTATCCCGAGATTGCACAGCGCTACAAGGCTGGTGAAGAGCTGACCGATGAGGAGCTCGACACCATTGCCGAAGTTGCGATTTCCATCCTGCGTTCCATCCTTTCGCACTTCGATGCCGCCAACTCTCCTATCGATGAGTATGAGGGTGACGAGGGTGAGCTGATTTTGGATGTAACGGCTCCCGATCTTGCTGTTCTCATTGGCCGTCATGGTCGCACCCTTGATGCCCTTCAGGTTATGTTCTCTTTGCTGGTGAGCCGCAAGCTTGGCTTTAGGTATCCGGTTGTAGTGGACGTCGAGGGATACAAGAGCCGCCGTCAGGACAAGGTTGCCTCCATGGCTCAGTCTGCTGCTGAGCGTGCCATCCGCACTCATAAGAGTGTTTCGCTTCCGCCCATGAATGCCTATGAGCGCCGACTGGTTCACATTGCACTTCGTGGCAATGATGCCGTCGATACTCATTCTGAGGGTTCTGACCCTGATCGCCATGTGGTGATTGTTGCTCGATAATCTACTCGAGCTTATGCTAAGGGGACGTGGTTTCCACGTCCCCTTTTTTTGTCAAAAGTTCTCGATACACTGATTTTTGTCAGAAAGGAGCTTTCGTTGTTAGTACTTACTGATCAGCAGGCTGACGAGATGTTGAGTCGCCTAACTTCCTATTGCAAAGAGTATTCCTTGAGCGTAACTGATGTTGAGCTGAGGAAATGTATTAAGCATTTGGATTTGGTTTTGGAAACAAATAAGACAACCAATCTCACCCGTATTCTCAACGTAGAAGATGCTGCAGTACTTCATATCCTCGACTCACTTGTTTTACTCCCCTATATCAATAAGGCACCTGAGGGAGCTTTGCTCGATATGGGTACAGGTGCGGGCCTCCCTGGTATTCCGTTAACCATAGCCACGCATCGTAAAGCTACTTATATTGACTCTGTTGGCAAGAAGGTTGATGCTGTCAATTCCTTTGTCCATGCTCTTGGATTGAAACATGCTCATGCGGTTCATGATCGTCTTGAAGAATATGCTCGAAGTCATAAGAAGCAGTTCTCTGTCGTAACCGCCCGCGCACTGGCTCCTCTACCGATTCTTGTTGAGTATGCGGCTCCGTTCCTCAAAGATGGAGGGCTATTTGTTATCACCAAGGGTAATCCTTCGGATGAGGAGCTTGCTTCCGGCATGTCAGCAGCTAAGATTTGCGGCTTCACTTTGCTTCTGAATGACGCAATCGATTTGCCTGAGGGCTTGGGCCACAGGGAGTTCATTGTTCTTAAGAAGAGTCATCCAGCATCTGTTTCATTGCCTCGTGCAAATGGTATGGCAAAGAAGAATCCGCTTGCCTAGATGTTTCACGTGAAACATAATGGATACTACAACTTGCAGTGTTTCACGTGAAACATGGCGGTTGATATCGAATCGGAATGTTTCACGTGAAACATCCTCCGTTTGACAGCTTTAATACACACCAGGAGGGACCGTGGGATTTCGCGACGTTAAGCGTTCTAAGAGCGCAAAAGACACGCGTATCATTGCAATCATCAATCAAAAAGGCGGCGTCGGTAAGTCAACGACGGCTGTAAACCTTGCAGCAGCACTGGGTGAGCAGGGTCGTAAGACACTGATTGTCGATTTTGATCCGCAGGGAAACAGCACCAGTGGATTTGGAATTGAAAAAGAAGACCTTGATCACTGCATCTATGATGCATTGTTGAATGATGTGCCGGCAGAATCGCTTGTTCTTGATACAAATTGCAAAAAGGTATTCGTAATTCCAGCTACGATTCAGCTTGCAGGTGCCGAAATTGAACTCGTAAGCGCAATTGCTCGTGAAACCCGCCTCAAAGATTTGCTTGAGCCGATTCAGGACGAGTTCGAATTTATTTTCATTGACTGTCCTCCTTCGCTCGGCCTGCTTACTATCAATGCCTTGACCGCAGCAGATAGCGTTTTGATTCCAATCCAGTGTGAGTATTACGCACTTGAGGGCGTTACGAAGCTGCTTGAGTCAATGAAGATGGTCAAATCACGTCTGAACAAGGGCTTAGACACCTATGGCGTGCTTATGACCATGTATGACTCACGTACTTCTTTGTCGAATCAGGTTGTTGAGGAAGTTCAATCGTACTTTGGTGATAAAGCGTTTAAGACGCTGATTCCCCGTACCGTTAAAATCTCTGAAGCTCCGTCTTTTGGAGAACCGGTAATTACCTATGCACCTCAAAACAAGGGTGCAAAAGCGTATATGAACCTTGCAAAAGAGGTGATCAAGCGTGCCTAGTGCAAAGAAACGTGGCGGATTGGGGCGTGGACTCAATGCCTTGGTCTCTGAGGCCGAGTATGAGACCGGTGGTTCTGCTGCATCTGCTTCAAATGCCGCATCTGAAACAAAACTACCTATTGAGGATATCGTTCCCAACCCTAATCAACCGCGAATTCACTTCAATGAAACTGAACTTCGCGAGTTGAGCGAGTCAATCCAAGAACATGGCGTTTTGCAGCCGCTCTTGGTTCGCAAGCATGGAAACGGCTATGAGATCATCGCTGGTGAGCGTCGTTACCAGGCGTCAAAGCTTGCTGGTCTTGAGGAACTGCCTGTCATCATTAAAGATGTTAATGATGAAGAGATGCTGGCTCTTGCTCTTATCGAAAACCTTCAGCGTTCTGATCTGAATCCCGTCGAAGAGGCTAAGGGCTATCGCCAGCTCATCGATGCTAGCGGTATGACCCAAGAGGCATTGTCGAAGGCCGTAAGCAAGTCACGCTCTGCAATTACAAACTCGCTGCGCCTTCTCGATCTCCCCGAAGTAGTTCAGCAGATGATTTTTGAGGGTAAACTTACTGCTGGTCACGCACGTGCGATTCTTGCAGTTCCCTATGAGGATGCTCGAATTCGACTTGCAGAGAAGGTTGTTGCGGAGGGCCTTTCCGTAAGAGCGACAGAAAATCTTGCTCCATTGTTTTCTGCCGGAGAGACACCTAAGACGCCGCGGCCTGCAACGCCTCAGTCTTTTAAAAAGGCTGCGCGTGTACTTCGTCAGGTATTTAATACCAATGTGCGTGTGAAGAGCTCGCGTGGAAAGAATAAGATTGAGATTGAGTTTAAAGACGAGGAAGAGCTCTCTCGTATTCTTGGTGAAATGATTCAGTTTGATCAAGGAGGCCAAGATGAGGAATAAGATTTTTACTGCGATTGCATTGGTGACGACTGTCGCGGCTGGTGCCTTTGCTGGCTATAAGATCGCGACAGACGATGAACTTCGAGGTCGTTTGCTTCGTGGCGCGCAAGATATCGTTGATACATCTAAGAAGAAAATGGATGTTATGACAGAAGATGTTGCCATGCGCACTGCTCAGGTAACGAAAAATCCTAAGATTAATCAAGGTTGGGTTAGCAACCAATGGGAAAATGTAGGCTATTAGGTACCTAACAATTACCCTGCATATTTTGAGGGGCCCTTGTCTGATTCATGAGACAAGGGCCCCTTATTTTTTCCGTAAAAAATGGGAAAGGTAGCAGCTGGTCCAAAATTGAGGTCAATAAATGAAACGGCCCCGGTTGCATATCCTGCAACCGGGGCCGTTCGATGTTTCACATGAAACGTTTTGGAGTGCGACTCCCCTATGCGTTCTTCTGAACTTTGAAGCGCTGTTTCAGCTGTCCGCAAGCGGCGTCAATATCGTTACCACGGGAGTTACGAATCGTGGTCTCGATGCCACGGGACTCAAGACGACGCTGAAGATCCTCAACCTTATGAATCGGCGACGGCTTGAGCGGGCTGCCCTCGATGTCGTTAAGTTGAATCAGGTTAACGTGGCACAGCGTTCCCTCACAGAAGTCGCAGAGTGCCTGCATCTCGGGATTCGTATCGTTGACGCCTTCGATCATGGCGTACTCATAGGTCGGGCGGCGGCCAGTCTTCTCGGTGTAGAGCTGAAGCGCTTCGTGAAGGCGAAGCAGCGTGTACTTCTTGACACCGGGCATGAGCTTATTGCGCGTCGACTGGATGGCGGAATGCAGGGAAACGGCAAGAGTGAACTGCTCGGGGATATCGGCAAATTTGCGAATACCGGGAATAACGCCGCTGGTAGAGACGGTGAGGTGACGAGCGCCGATACCGATGCCGTCGGGGTCGTTGAGGATTCGCAGAGCCTTGAGAACCTCGTCGTAGTTGGCAAACGGCTCACCCTGGCCCATGAAGACAACGCTCGTGGCGCGCTCGCCAAAGTCGTTGGATACATGAAGTACCTGGTCGACGATCTCTTGAGCGGTCAGAGAGCGCTTGAGGCCGTTGAGACCGGTAGCACAAAAGGCACAGCCCATGCCGCAGCCTGCCTGGGTGGAAACGCAGACGGAAAGCTTGTTACGACGGGGCATACCGACAGTCTCGACGGAAACGCCGTCGTGGTACTCGAGCAGATACTTGCGAGAGCCATCTTTGGAAACCTGCTTGGTTAGTTCAGTCGGCGTGTCAAAGGCAAAAGCCTCTTTAAGCTGCTCGCGGAAAGCCTTGGGAAGGTTGGTCATATCGTCAAACGAACAAACGTTCTTCTCAAAGACCCATTCGATGAGCTGCTTCGCGCGGAAGGCGGGCTGGCCAAGTTCGGCCACGAGCTCGCGAATATCGTTTTGGCTCAAGTCGCGAATGTCCTGAGATTTAGTCCTGGGATTCATGGAAGCCTTTCGATTTTGGGGAAACGTAGAGGGTATCGCTACAATATGGTATCAGCTGCAGAAATTATAGAGGAGGAGTCTGCCCATGCCGGGTAAAAGCCTAGAGAACATGCACGTAGCGGTCTTGGCGGGCGGTCATTCCGCTGAGCGCGAGATCTCGCTCAATTCAGGAAAGAACGTCGTGGTTGCCTTGAAGGAGGGCGGCTACACTTCGGTGGAGCTGCTCGACACGGCTGCCGATGATTTTATGGTAACCATGGCGACCGGCGGCTTTGACGTGGCGTTTATCGCCATGCACGGTGCCGGCGGCGAGGATGGCGCCATGCAGGGCGCCATGGAGACCCTGGGTATCCCCTACACGGCTTCGGGTGTGCTTGCCAGCGCCTGCGGTGCCGACAAGGAGGTCTCTAAGCTCCTGTACGCCAAGGCGGGCATTCCCATTGCCCCCGGCCTCGCACTCGAGGTGGGCGATGAAGTCGATATCGATCATATCGTCGAGGTTTGTGGCGAGCGCTGCTTTGTGAAGCCGGCCGTCAACGGTTCCAGCTATGGCATTTCCCTGGTCCATGAGCCCTCCGAGCTGCCCGCGGCAATCGCCAAGGCGTTTGAGTACGGCGACAAAGTGCTGGTCGAGAAGTGCATCGAGGGTACCGAGATCACCGTCGGCGTATACGGCGAAGATGACGTGCGCGCTCTGCCGATTGTCGAGATTCGTAAGCCCGAGGACTGCGAGTTCTACGATCTGGACGTGAAGTATGTCGACCCTACGGACATCCATCGCATTCCGGCGCAGATTTCACCCGAGAATTATGCTCGCGCTCAGGAGCTTGCCTGCGCCGCTCACAAGGCCCTCGGTTGCCTGGGTATCTCGCGCAGCGATTTTATTGTGAGTGAGGACGGCCCCGTTATCCTCGAGACCAATACCATTCCCGGCATGACCGATACGTCGCTGTATCCGGATGAGATCCGCCACACCGACGACATGACGTTCCCGCGGGTCTGTGACAGCCTGATCCGTATGGGCCTTCGTCGAGCGGGCATTGCATGCTAATCGAGGACGCGGTTTCGTCAGGAACGCCGCAGTTTGTCATCGACTCCTATGCCACGCTTGCCGAACGCGCCAAAACGCAGTCTTTCGGTCTTATCGAGGAAGATGTAATTGTCCTCGATACCGAGACCACAGGTCTTTCGGTGCAGGACAACGAGCTGATCGAGATCTCGGCGGCCCGTCTTTCGGGCCGCGAGATCGTCGACCGTTTCGATACCTTCGTGCATCCCAAGCAGCTGATTCCCGCCGAGATTACCGAGCTCACGAGCATTACAAATGCCGATGTGGCAGATGCCCCGTCGGCCGTTGAGGCCGTCGCCGCTCTCGCCGATTTTGTCGGTGGTTGCCCGGTGATCGCACATAACGCCACGTTCGACCGCTCGTTTATCGAGTCGGTCAAAGGCGGCGTCAACGTGAGCGATATTTGGATCGATTCGCTGGCGCTGTCGCGCATCGCGCTTCCGCGCCTGGCCTCGCACAAGCTGTCTTTTATGGCTGATCTGTTTGGCTGTGACTCGGTGTCACACCGTGCCAATGCCGACGTCGATGCCCTGTGTGGCGTATGGCGCGTGTTGCTCGTGGCACTCACCGACTTGCCCCAGGGCCTCATGGCGCGCCTGGCCGACATGCATCCGGACGTGCCTTGGTCCTATCGTCCTGTCTTCTCGTTCTTGGCAGGGCAGAACCCTGGTTCTATCTTCTCTCTCAGCGCCGCTCGTGCTGACGTTCTCAAGGCCGATCGCGCCGACGATCGGGTGGACGCCGACGAACTGCCAGTCCTCAAGATGCCGAGTCGTGAGGAGATTGAGGCGGACTATGCGCCAGGTGGCCTGGTCAATCGCATGTATCCCACTTACGAGCCGCGTGATGAGCAGATCGCGATGGCGCTCGAAGTCCGTGATGCGCTGGTCGCGGGCACTCATCGTGTAATTGAGGCGGGCACAGGCGTCGGCAAATCGATGGCCTACCTGGTGCCTTTTGCCGAGGCAGCGCGCCGTAACAACATCACGGTTGGTATTGCGACCAAATCGAACAATCTTGCCGACCAGCTCATGTACCATGAGCTGCCAAAACTTGCCGAGCAACTGGACGGTGGTCTGTCATTTTGCGCTCTCAAGGGCTATGACCACTATCCGTGCCTGCGCAAGCTTGAGCGCATGAGCCGAGGCCAGGTCGAGATTACCACCAAGCGCGATCCGGCGGACACGCTCACGGCGGTCGCGGTCATTATGGCGTACGTCTGCCAATCAGCCGATGGCGACCTCGACTCGCTCGGCATTCGGTGGCGCAGCGTCAACCGTCCCGACTTTACGACGGCCTCGCGCGAGTGTTCTCGTCGCCTCTGCCCGTTTTTCCCTGATAAATGTTTGGTCCACGGCGCTCGCCGTCGTGCGGCGCATGCCGATGTGGTGGTCACCAACCATTCCCTGCTGTTCCGCAATGTCGCGGCCGAGGGCAGGATTTTACCTCCGATTCGTCATTGGGTAATCGACGAGGCCCATTCCATCGAGCGCGAGGCGCGCCGTCAGTGGGCGCGCGTGGTGTCGGCGGACGAATCACGCGTTCTGTTTGAGCGCCTGGGTGGCTCGAGCGCCGGCGCGCTAAGCCAGGTTTCCCGTGATTTGGCAACCTCCGAGGGCTCTACGCTCTATCTGGGCCTTACTGCCAAGGCGACGTCGACGGTTGCGCGCGCGAGCATGGCAATCGCCGACGTGTTCGATGGCGTTCGCGAGCTCGGTCGCCGTGCCCGTGGGGGTTATGACAATGCCAATCTATGGATTGGCCCCGAGCTGCGCGAATCTGACGACTGGCATGATTTCTTACAGTCGGCCTACGCTGCCATCGACGCATTGGAACAGGCTGACAAGAGCGTCGACGCGCTGGTGCAAGCCGTCGCCGCCGACAAGCCCGAGGTTGTTGTCGACCTGGGTGATATCTCGCGCCGCCTGCACGAGCTGGCCGAGAACCTCAAACTCATCATTGATGGCACCGATGAACACTACGTGTATTCGCTGCAGGTCAATCGCAGGCTGCGTGCCGGCGGAGAGTCAATGACCGCAGAGCGCATCGACATTGGCGAGGCCTTGGCAACCGAGTGGCTGCCCGAGGTTCACACGGCTATCTTTGCCTCGGCGACCATGACGGTGTCCAAAAGCTTCGAACACTTTAACCACGCGGTCGGCCTCGATCGCATCGGTGCTTCAACATCCTCATCGCTGCACTTGGACTCGAGCTACGACTTCGATTCGAACATGGCTGTAGTCGTTGCGGGCGATATCCCCGATCCGCGCGATCGCGAGAGCTATCTTACGGCGCTCGAGCGCGTGCTGGTCGACGCCCATCTTGCCATGGGCGGATCGGTGCTCACACTGTTCACCAATCGGCGCGACATGGAAGACCTGTACGCCCGCGTTGAGCCCAAGATGGCCCGTGCGGGTCTGGAGCTCAACTGCCAGCAGCGCAACTCATCTCCTCGTCGCCTGCGCGATCGGTTTATCAACGAGCCGACTTCATCGCTTTTTGCGCTTAAGGCCTTCTGGGAGGGGTTCGACGCCAGCGGCGAGACGCTGCGCTGCGTCATCATTCCCAAGCTGCCGTTCTCGAGTCCCACGGACCCGCTCTCGTGCGAGCGCAACCTGCGCGAAGACCGCGCTTGGGCGCGCTATTCGCTGCCCGAGGCGGTGCTCGAGGTCAAGCAGGCGGCCGGCCGCCTTATCCGCTCGTCGACCGATTGCGGCGTGCTGATTCTGGCCGACCCGCGCCTGGTGACGAAGGGCTACGGAAAGAAGTTCTTAACGTCGCTGCCCACGAGCTCCTACCAGCGCATCGAATCGGCGCAGATCGGTCACTATCTGCAACTGTGGCGCGCACGTCACGAGCGGCGGCGCTAAAGCGGACAGACGAGGGTTTTTGCCATATCGCACAGACTCTTTGACAGGGCGGGGTCATCCAAGATGCGGATGGCTCCGCCCGCTGCGATTATCTGGCTCAGTAGCCAACGCTCGGAGCCGTAATGCACGGTTACCGTTGCCATGTCTGCCCCGCTGCGCTCGATTAGGGTGATGCCGGCCCAGTCCAGATGCTCCGTCATATCGAATGGCATCAAGAGCTTTGCGCTACGCTGCGTCCGGGCAAGGGAATCGTGGAGGGATGCGACGCCCGGTGTGTGAGGCACGACGGAGTCTTCCGTCAAGGTGAGTTCCTCGATTTTATCCATGCGATAGGAGCGCTGCTCATCGACCGCAATGTCCCAGGCAATCAGGTATGTTTGGTCGCCGTTTACCGTAATGCGCAAGGGGTCGACCAGACGCTCGCGTGGCCGCGCATCGTCCATCGAGCGATACGAGATGCGGCAACGAACACCGTCCTGAATGGCGCAGCTCAGCCGCTGCCAGTGCGACCCGTGGTTGACGGTGTCAAAGACGCGCTGGTTATAGCCGAGCTCTTCGGGCAGAAGGGCATGTCGAATCCGAGCTGCCGTCTGCGGCTCGATCCCCAACGATTCAAGTTCATGGTTGAGCACAGCGCTCTCGGCGGTACTCAGGCGCAACGGTAGCACACGCCCGGCGTCACCAGTGAGGGCCACACGCTCGCCGCGGCATTCGCAGATGATGCGCGCGCCCGATTCTCGGTCTGCGAGCGTCGAGACGATCTCGAGAATCTCGTCGAGCGACACCCCCGTGATGTCAAAGCGGCTGCAAATCTCGGTTCGTGTCATGCCGTTCTCGCCGGCGGCGTAGAGGGCCTCCATGATGTCGATGGCGCGCGAGAGTCTCTGCTCGCTGGTGAGTTTACGCACGGGCATGCTCGTGCACCGTCCTTTCAATGAGGTGGTTCCACGCCTGCTTGAGCGATTCGGGGGCCATGGGCCTCATGCCGTCCATGGCGTGGGCCATGCAAAATGAGGCGGCGGCTTTAAGGTCACGCACGCCAACGGTCCAGGTCCATCCCGCATCGGTGTGTGCGAGCTCACCTCGCCCGCGCGTGAGGCCGTTGATCATATCGATCTGCGTCTGAGGGGCGAACGAGAACGTGGCTGCAACGGGCGGCCGGTCGGCAAAATCGAATTCAAAGAACAGATAGTCGTTGAGATTGAAGTCTGCAGGGATGGCGTAGGCCTTCGAAGGACGCCAAGCGCGAACGATACGGTCGCAGCGGAATGTCCTGATGTCGTCGGTGACATTGTCGAGGCCGCAGAAGTACGCCACGCCCTCGCGTTCGAACATGCCGTAGACACAGACGGTACGTTCTTTCTGCTCGCCGCGTCCGTTCTGATATAAAAAACGCAGCGCGCATCGCTCGGCAAAGGCGCTCCATACCGCATCGACGGTGGGAGAGCGGCGGATCGGTGCTTCGTCCACCGCCGACATGCCGGTGAGGTAGGCAATTTTGGAGCGAATATCGGCAAGCGGCGCGGCAAAAGTGGAAGAGCCGGCCGCTAGCGTCTGGTCGATGGCGTTGAGTAGGATATCGGCGTCGTCTGCGGTGATGAGGCCGCCTGCAGCAAACGTGTGCTCGCGGTCGATTGTCCACGAGCTTTCCTCGGTCTCCTGCGCACCGGCGGGGCGAACCTCCTTGATTAAGATGCCACGCTCGAGCAGTTTGTCACGATCGCGCCGAAACTTGCGCTTATCCGAGTCGATGTTGCCCGAGCCATATCCCAGGTCAGAATCCAAGACGATCTGCTCGGTCGTCAGCGGTTCGGGGGAGCTGTTGAGCACAAAGAAAAGATTGAGGATGCGCTGAGCCGTTTTATCGAAACCGGGCTCCGAATTTCCCTTTTTAATTGTTGCGGTCGCGTCGCTTGCCGTCATAGAGTCCTCGCATGAGAAGGTGGTTTGCTGCCATGATTTTAGTCCGATATGGAGATTAGGCTATATCCTTGTCCGCTCGGGGCGTTAAGATGGCCCGAATTCGGTCGTTTGCGCTCGCTCGGGGTATACTTTCGACTATATACGGTTCTAATGTGCATGCATTGGGCCTATTTGTCGGATTATGGATGTGGAGCGCACATGGCGAACACCCAGAACTATATTAACCACCTGCTGCAGAACACCGGCATTACGCCGGCATGCAGCGAAGAAGAGCGCTTGGCTGCCGAGGATATCGCTCAGATCTTCCGCAACCACGGCTTTGATCCCGAGGTTCAGGAGTTCAATGCCCCGGCGCCCAGTAGGTTGGCATTTGCCGTTACCGGTATTCTTGCGTTTGCCGGCGCCCTGCTG
This sequence comes from uncultured Collinsella sp., assembly GCA_902489855.1. Taxonomy (GTDB): domain Bacteria; phylum Actinomycetota; class Coriobacteriia; order Coriobacteriales; family Coriobacteriaceae; genus Collinsella. The sequence continues at coordinate 2,991 of CABUBS010000017.1, read as the reverse complement.
ATGGGCATCGGCGGCGGTATCGGCTTGGTCGGCACCTTGCTGGCCATCATCGGCGCCGTTCTTTACGTGCTCGAGCGCACGGGCCACCCCGTGGTTTCGCGCCTGGGCAAGACGGGCGTGAGCCAAAATGTCATCGCCTACCACAAGGCCTCGGGCCCGCTCGCGTCTCCGCGCAACCGCCCGGTGGTCGTTGTCGCACACTACGACTCTCCCCGTGCTGAGCTGCTCGCCCGCGAGCCCTATGCTTCGTATCGTGCGCTCATCGCCAAGCTGTTGCCCGTTGCCACGGTTGCCCCTGCTGCCGTTGCCATCCTGCGTATCCTGCCGCTCCCCGGCGCGCTCAAGGTTCCGCTGTGGATTGTCGCGATCCTCGCTTCCCTCGTTGCACTTGCCAACGCGGCAAACATCATCTCTAACCGCCACATTCTTCCCTATACGTCCGGCGCGGTGTGCAACAAGTCTTCTGTCGCCGCTATTCTCGGCGTTATGGACAACGTTGCTCCCTTCCAGGGTGAAAACGAGTTTCCCGACGATGTTCCGTTCGATACCTATTTTGGGGAGCAGAAGCGTCGTGCCGAGGAAATGGCGCGCGCGGCGGCGGAGTATGCCGCGGCCCAGCAGCAAAACGACTACGGCAACACCATCGAGTACGAAGAGCCTACCTACGTCGAGGACGAGTTCGGTCAGCCGATTGCCCCCGACGCTCAGACCGATCCCGAACAGGGTGAGGCTTTCGACGAGCAGATCGAGGGCTTTGAGGGTGCGTCTGCCGACGAGACGCTGATTGGCGCCATCGTGCCCGAGGATCAGAATCAGGCTGTCCAGGCTGAAGAGTTCAATGACGAGGTTTCCGCTGCCGAGCCGGTGGAGGAGCCTGTCGCGGCCGAGCCCGAGCCCAAGCTCTATCGCAATGCCGCCGGCAACATCCGCTTTGGTTCGGATGCCATCCGTGCGCTCGGAATGCTTCCCGAGTCCTGCACGCTCGATTACGAGGAGGGCGAGGAACCGACGTTTGAGCCCGAGCCTGCCCCCGTCGTGACTGCACCTGCGCCCGCTGTCACCGTGGATGATGAGTCTGCCGCGGTTGCCGCTGCCGTTGCCGAGCCCGAGGCGGTGTCCGCGATCGATCCCGCGGCAGGACTGGACATTTTGGCTCCCGCCGCGCCGGCGCAAGACGTTGCGGACGAGTCTGACGACGATTACGTTGAACAGCCGAGGCGCGTGTCTTACGAGAGCGATACTGATTTCTCGGCCGAGATTCCCGCGGCAACGCCCCATGCCGACATTGCATCCGCGTTCTCGTCGATTGGCGCCAGCGCTTCCAACTTCTTTAAGGGTGCGCTTGCAAAGGGCAAGAAATTTGTCGACGATTTCGAGGAGAAGCGCGCTGCCGCACGCGAGGCTGCCGAGCAGGAGGCTATCGCTCAGCAGCAGGCAGCCGAGGCGGCACGTGAGCGCGCGGCGCAAGAGTTCGAACAGAACGAGGCAATGCAGTCCGCGCCCGTCGACGCTGCCGAAGCTACGACGTCCTTTGAGTCCCAGCAACCGGCGTCCGCGGATGTTGTTGAGGCGACGACGTCTTTCGAGGCTCAGCAGCACGTCGATAGCACCATGTCGTTTGATGCCGCGCAGTTCGATTCCACGATAACGTTTGAAAAGCAAGGCACCGCGATTGCCGAGCCCCTTCCTGTTTCCGATGAGCAGGGCGACGCGGCAGACGATGACGAGCCTATTGATGCCGCCGAAATCCAAGATGCCGCCGAGGACGAGCCCGTCGAGGCCAACTCTGACGAAGAGCAATACGCGACAGCCGAGCAGGACGATTCGGCCGAGGTCGAGCAGGAGGAGGCCGCTGTGGTCTCCGAGGCTCCCAAGACCCCCGAGAAGGACGAGTCGAGACCTTACTCCACGCAGATTTTCACTATGCCGACTCCGGGTGGTTCCGGCTCCACGGTTGCCAACGTCGCCCCCACTCAGGACGAAACGGTCGATTCCCTCATGGCGCAGATTTCGTCTCAGGCCGCACCGCGCCCGCAGATGAATGTTCCCGATCCGGCGTCAGTTCCGGCGCCTACGTCCTCCTCGTCGCCGTTGGCTTCGGTTCCCGATCCGTCGCTGCCGTCGATGAAGCAGGCTAACGTTGCGTCCCGCACGTCGCTGTTCGACCTTCCCGACCCCTCGGCTCAGGTCGATGACCCCTTCGCGATGGCGCAGGGTCCCGAGCCCACGTCGGCGCCCGTTGCACCTTCCATGCCCGTCGCGTCGGGCGCGCAGCCGTTCGAGACCATCTCGGCTCCCGCTTCGGCCGCGCCCAAGCCCCGCAAGCGCGGTCTGGGCGGTCTGTTTGGTCGTAAAAAGAAAAACGATCAGGACAGCATGAGTGACTGGCTGGGTGTCGAAGACGATTACGATGCTAAGAAGTCTGGCCGCGGTATCGGCTCGTGGGATAACTTCGAGGACGATAACGACGGCTGGAAGGGCGGCGCCACGTCTTCCGATGGCGCATCTGACGAAGACATGCTCTCGGCTGTCGCCTCTATGGGCGATGATGAGCTGCTCGGTCACGATATCTGGTTTGTGGCAACCGGCGCCTCGGATTGTGATGGCGCCGGCATGAAGGCGTTCTTGGCCTCGCATCGCGATAAGCTCCGCGGCGTATTCTTCATCAATCTTGAATCCGTCGGCGCCGGTAGGCTTTCGGTAGTGACGGTCGAGGGCGAGCAGCAGCTGCTTAAGGGCGACCGCCGCATCATGAATCTGGTCAGCAAGGTCTGCAAGTCGTTCCATGTCGATTGTGGTGCGCTCGAGATGCCCTATGCCAAGACCGATGCCTATGCCGCACTCGAGGCGAGCCGTCGTGCCCTCACCATCGCCGGTGTGGACGGCACGCGCCTGGCTTGTGCTCGCACCGAGGACGACCTGCCCCACAACGTTAACCCGACGAACATTGCCACGGTATCCGACGCCTCGCCGCTTTCAATCATTTAAATC
>CABUBS010000016.1 GCA_902489855.1 uncultured Collinsella sp. | reverse complement strand
GTAGGCCGGAGCCACGAGGCCCAAGCCCAACTGAGTCTCCTTCAGGTTCTGACGGGCGTCGACGATCTGGGCGACATGCTCAACCGTCTGTTCTACTACGGCAAGGTTTCCGACAAGCAGGCCCAGACCATTCAGGAGGTCAAGGACCTTAAGCAGCAGCTCACCGATAAGCAGACCGAGCAGGAGAAGAACGTCGCCGCGACGCAGAAGAAGGTCGACGAGCTCAATGCCCAGCAGGCTGAGGCCCAGAGTGTCGTGAACTCCCTGGATTCACAGCTGCAGGCCGAGCTTGCTGCCGAGGCCGAGGCCAACGCCGCGCTTCAGGCTGGCATCAATGCCAGCACCGCCGAAAAGGCCACGGTGAGCAACGACACTGCCGGTACGACCGAGAACACCAACAATGGTGGCGGTACGACCAACAACGGCGGCGGCAACACGCCCGCGCCCGCGCCCGCTCCTGCCCCCACGCCGCAGCCCGTGACGCCCGCTCCGACTCCGACGCCTTCCGCACCGAGCCAGTCCGTTGACGGCGGTACCGTTGTTTCGCGCGCCTACAGCAAGCTCGGATACGCTTATTCCTGGGGCGGCATTGGACCGAACAGCTTTGACTGCTCCGGTTTTGTAAGCTATTGCCTCACGGGCCGCTACTGCCGCCTGGGCACCACCGGCACCTTCATGGGTTGGACCCGCGTGTCCGATCCGCAACCCGGCGATGTTGTGGTTAACTCCTACCATACAGGCATCTATATCGGTAATGGTCAGATGATCCATGCTTCCGACTACAAAACGGGCGTCATCATCAGCTCCGTCGCTGCTGGCATGAACAACAATTACATTTTCGTGCGTTACTAAGTCATCTTACACAGCGTGTGAATGTGGACCTCGTGGCTTTAAGTTGCGAGGTCCATTCTTTTATCTTTAGTCCAGGCCGCTATCTAGTTTTGAATACTAGATAGCGGCCCAATCGGTCAGCAAGAAAGCTATAATTGTTGAAGAACAATTAGAAAGGACCCTCTATGAGCTGGGCACTTATCTCCGATTCAAGCTGTAACCTCCGCGATTGGCAACCGACCGCACCCCATACCACCTTTGCATTTGCGCCCCTCAAAATTCGAGTGGGGGAGCGTGAATTCGTCGATGACCTTTCGCTCGATGTTCATGAGCTCAACTGCGCTGTTCAGGCGGAGACGAACGCTTCTTCAAGCGCTTGTCCCAGCGTAGGGGAGTGGGCCGAGCTCTTCAAATTGGCAGACAAGACCATCTGCATGCCAATCTCTGAGGGCGTGTCGGGCAGCTACAACGCGGCAGCCACGGCTCGCGATATGGTTCTTGCCGAGGAACCGGACCGACAGATTCATCTAGTCAATTCACGCGCAGCTGGCGGTAAAATGGACCTCATTTTCCTGCTGTTCGACCGCTATCTTGCAAGCAATCCGAATGTCTCATTCGAGGATGCTTGCGCATACTTCGATAGCCTTGAACAGAACAGCAAAATCCTCTTCAGTTTGTGCAATTACGAAAACCTCGCCAAAGCCGGACGTATCCCTAAGGCAGCCGGCGTCATTGCCAACAAGCTCAATATCCGCATTTTGGGCACGGCGAGTGAGGCAGGTAAAATCGAACTCGTCGGACACACTCGTGGCGAAAAGAAGATGCTCAACAAGATCATCGACACCATGGAAGCCGAGGGTTTTACGGGCGGCGAGGTCGTTATCGATCACGTTGAGAACGAAGCTGGAGCCCAGGCGCTTGCTGACCGCATAGTCGAGCATTGGCCCGGTTCCAAGACCATCATCATGCCCTGCAACGGCCTGGATTCCTATTACGCCGAAATGCATGGGCTCATTATCGGCTACGGCATGGGCGTAGCTTCAGGCAAATAAAGTCCAACCAAGCAAAAAAACGGGCGGGACAAAGCGACAGATGGCTCTTTGTCCCGCCCGTTTTATACGTCGGCTAGCTATTAAACCCGTTGAACTTGAGATAGCTCATCAAGTAAGCCTTCGAAACAAAGGATGAAACCGCGCTGCGCACAAGCAGCGACTCACGCGTTACCTGATGCGCCGTATCGGGAACCGGCGTCTGCTCGACGGAAAACGCCGAACGAATCGATGCCTCGAGCTGATCGACCACATAATCAAAGGCCGTAGGGGCATCGTAGCTCAAACGCTGAATGTTAAAGAGTGCCTGCACCGCAGCAATAGGTAGCACCTGCTTAAAGATGCAGATAGCAATCAGGCGGGCAATCTGCTCGCGGCCATATTGCTTTTTGACCGGAGCAGGCACCAGGCCGACCTTCACGTAGTTATTGATCATCGATGGCGTAATGACGGGCTGCTCAACGCAAATGGACAGTGGCTCCATCCACAGTGCAACATACTCAATGACCTGGTCGCGGTAGAGCGTCACATTGGGCAACTGATTATAGCGCGGCAGACTCAACGTATTGAGTTTGCGAACGATATCGGACTCAATAAATGCATCGGGCAGCACAGTGGGCTGAATATCCTCAGGCTTAATGCTGACCGACGAATCAGACATCGGAATAACGTGTTTAACGTGGTTCATAAAGGTCCTCCGTTCGTTTTATATATTGTATTCTAGGTTATCTAGTTTTGCATACCACATAGCCGCTAAGTAAAAGTGGTTAGACAGCACATTGACGCACCGTCCAACCACTTTGTTTAAAGATAGCAACCTTACATAAGATATATTATCGTACTTATCCGCGTAGGAAAGCGTATGCGCTGGTTGATGCTATGGCTCCGTCCGAAACGGCGGTCACAACCTGGCGTAAACGCTTGGAACGGATATCGCCGGCTGCGAATAAGCCGGGCGTACGGGTAGCCATCGAATCGTCGGTAAGGATGCCGCCGTCGGGAGCCAGATCGACTAGATGCTCAACAAGTTCGGTATGTGGCTGCGTGCCGGTAAAGACAAAAATGCCAAATGAGCCAGGTTCAAAGGATTCAGTGTACATTTCACCAGTCGCATTGTCCTTGAATGTAATTGTCGTGGGCATCGCTTCGCCAGAAAGCTCAACAATACTAGTTTGGTACCTAACTGAAATATTGTCCTTAGCAAGCACTTTATTCACAACGCCCTCGGGTGCACGGAACTGATCGCGACGCAGCACGATGGTCACGCTGCTGGCAATGTCGGACAGGAACAGCGCCTCCTCACATGCCGAATTGCCGCCTCCGATAACAAAGACCTGCTTGCTACGGAAGAACATGCCGTCACACGTCGCGCAATACGAAACGCCACGACCGCGATACGTGTCCTCGCCAACAAAACCCGCAGGACGTGGCGTGGCGCCCATGCACGCAATGACACTCTTGGCCGCTGTGTCGCCCATATCATGATGGATGGTAAATTGACCCGCATCGGCATTGTAATCGACGCCTGTTACCATACTCCATTCAACCTGAGCCCCCAGGCCTTCAGCATGCTGTTGAAACCGCTCACCAAGTTCGGCGCCGCTCAGCAGTGGAATACCAGGATAATTCTCAATCTCGTTGCTCGTGGCAATCTGTCCGCCCGACATGCCCTGCTCAAGGACAGTCGTCGTTAGGTTGGCGCGCGCCGCATAAATGGCGGCAGCATAGCCCGCGGGGCCGCCGCCGATAATCGCAACATCGATTGTCTGATCGGTAGTCATGAAGAGTCCTCTCGTCGAAACGTTGTCGTTCTTTGCGCTCATACCCAAATTTACGTGAACGTGACACTCATGCACTACAATGATAAATCCGTGTTACAACGTCGAAGGGGAGTTATCGATGGATCAGACGCAGACGAGCGACGACGCTCCCCTGCTCACGCACAGCACTCCCCAATCGGAGCAAACCACGCTCTTGACTCAGCAAAAACCTCTCGTGACCATCGTACACGCCTCGGTCGGCTCGGGTCACAAGGCCGCCGCAAATGCGATTGCGCAAGCATTCGACCTCATCCGCGGCACCAATGGCATCCCCGAGGATGTTGAGATTGAAGTGCTCGATATCCTTGATTTTGGACGTATTAAATTCGACGGTAATAAGACCGCGGCTTCTTTTACGGGAGCCACGCGCCCCATTTACGACCTGACCTGGCGATATACGCTTACGGGACATCTTCTCTGGGGTGGCGGAACGGCATGGTCGCGAATTATGTTCCCCGCCTTCAACGAATATATTCGTAGCCGCAGGCCCATAGCCGTGGTTGCAACGCACATCACAGCAGCCAATGTTGCCGTGGGCGCCCGCGTAATTACGGGTATCGATTATCCGGTCATCTGCGTACCGACCGACTACGAAGTCGAGGGATGGTGGCCCCACAAGGACACCGATTTATTCTGTGTTGCCAACGAATTTATGGCCGAAACGCTGCGTCCGCGCGAGGTGCTCGAGACAAAGATTCGCATTACCGGCATTCCTATTCGCGCCGGATTCGACACGGATTACGATCGCGAGGAAGAGCTAGCTAAGTTCAACCTCCCCACCGACAAGACCGTCGTGCTGGTAATGGCCGGTGCCAGCTTGCCTCAACCGTACGTTCGCTTTCGCGCGGAGATGGACCGCACCCTCCCCTTCCTACGCAGCTTCGAAGACATGCACTTTGTCTTTTTGCCGGGCAAGGATAAGGAATACGCCGCCCGCCTCAAAACGCTCTTCGAGGCCATGAAACTCGAGAACGTCACGGTTCTTGACTATGTCGATGATATGGCAGCGCTTATGCACGGCTGCGACCTGGCAATTCTCAAATCGGGCGGACTCACCGTCACCGAGTGCCTCTGTGCACATCTGCCGATGATCCTGCTGGGCAAATCATACGGTCAGGAAAAGGCCAACACAACGATGCTCACCGGCATGGGCGCCAGCATGCATGTCACCACCGCACGAGAACTCATCGTAACCCTACGTCACTTGCACGACCATCCGGAGTCGCTCAAGGCGCTGCTCATCAATGGCGAAGTGCTGCGCCGTCCACGCGCAGCCGAAGATATAGCCATCGCCACCATGGAGCTCGTAGGCAAACCCCAAAAGCGCAAACGAGCCTTCTGCCGCTTCTACTGGGGCGGAAAACCTGCTCATATCAGGTAGACGAAAGTCCGCTGCTCAGCGGGAGCCGCCCATATATCATTCCATGCTCAAACATTCTCGCTGCGCTGCGAAACTGCGCGTGGAACGATATATGGGCGGCTCCCGCTGAGCAGCTACGTTTACTTACTAGCAGCTACTTCGGTATCCCCTCCATTAGAACCTGCAAAGGTAAAACAGGAAAATATAAATAGAGTTAGCCGATGCGACAAAGGAGGCATCCCTTTATCGCATCGGCTAACTAGAAAGATTGTTTTATGTCAAGCATGTAGCCCTTTCGCCTGAGCCCCATACATATCGTCCCGCGCGCAGTTTCGCAGCGAAGCGAGAATGTTTGAGCACGGGATGATATGTATGGGGCTCAGGCGAAAGCGGGATCCGTGCACCCCTGCGAAGCGAGAATGTTTGAGCATGGAATGATATAGGTAAGCCCCGGGCGGGAGGGATACGAGCGCCCTAGGCGACGCCGCTGGAGCCGAAGCCTCCGTTGCCTCGGTCGGTTTTGTCTAGTTCTTCTACTTCTATGAGGTTGACCGTGGGGACTTCTTGGATGACGAGTTGGGCTATGCGGTCGCCTTTGTTGATTTGGATGTTGTTCGTGGGGTCTAGGTTAATGAGGATGACTTTGAGTTCTCCTCGGTAGTGGGCGTCGATGAGGCCCGGCGTGTTGACTATAGACAGGCCCTGCTTGATGGCCAAGCCGCTGCGGGGCTGGACGAAGCCGGCGTAGCCATCGGGCAGGGCGATGGCCAGCCCCGTAGAGACCAGACGGCGTTCGAAGGGCTTCAGGACGCAGTCTTCGTTGGAGCGTAGATCCAAGCCGGCATCGGTGGGATGGGCGTATTTGGGAAGCTCGACGGTGGGGTCGAGACGCTTTATGTTGACGGTAATGTTGGACATGAAATCACCTTAGCTTGTCGAGCTCTTGCAGAAACTCATCGACATCTTTGAAATCGCGGTAGACCGAGGCAAAGCGAATGTAGGCCACCTTGTCGATCTTGGCCAAGCGCTTGAGCACCATGTCACCCAACTCATGGGACGTGACGGCCGTCAGCGTGCGAGAGCGCAACTCGACCTCGATGTCGTCGATAATCTCATTGAGCTTCTTAGTGTCGATATCGCGCTTGATGGTGGCGCGCATCAAGCCGACGAGCAGCTTATTGCGATCAAACCGCTGCTTGGTTCCGTCTGACTTAATGACCTCGATTGGGTCTTCGCATCGCTCGAACGTTGTAAAGCGGTAGTTACACGAGCAACATTCGCGACGGCGCTTAATGGTGTTATTTGACTCCTGCATACGAGAATCAACGACGCGGGTATGTGCCTTGCCGCATTTGGGACAGCGCATGGTACCTCCTCTTAAACGATAACAAGGGTACCATGCGCAGCTCGATAATGATTACGAACGAGCAGGAACCTTAAGATGCGCACCGGCGGCGAGCGAACCATGCTCCAGATGATTGACGTTACGGATCATGTCGGAAGTCTCTTGCGTGGAAAGGCCTTCGATTGGATATTCCTCGGCAAGCGACCAAAGAGAATCGCCAGGCTGAACGCGAATGGTCTCGTAGGTAACGTTGGAAACGGACTCGGCATACGCGGCATGACGAGCGCTAAAGACCGACGTAGCGAGGACAAAGAAGAGCGTAAGCGCAACGGCGACGGCGACAATCGTCGAGACCTTCAGGGCAGCGGGAGTCGGCGCGGCAACAGCATACTGAGTGCGAGCAGACTTTACGGGCAAAGGCTGATAACCGGAACGTCCACCCTTGACAACAGTAAAAGCGGGCGCGGCAGGCGTCTCGAGCTTAAGGGCGAGGTTTCCCTGGACCATATTCGTTGCGTTCATCATGTTCTCCTCTCGCGTGTTTTGCTGAGAACAGTTTTATCAAGCCGCGCGGACAAAAATGTCTAGCGCGAGAACGAATGTTCGGTTATTATTATCTTCGAACAGTTGTTCCTGTCAAGCAAAATTCGAACATTTGTTTGACATGGGTAGAGAGGATGCCCTGATGGCTCGCAAAATTACCAAGCGTCAGCAGCAAATTTACGACTTCATCAAGGAATATCAGCAGGAGAAGGGTTATCCGCCCAGCGTGCGCGAGATGGCTTCTGCCGTGGGCCTTTCCTCCCCCAGCACCGTGCACGCCCATCTCTCTGCCCTTGAAGCGCGCGGGCTACTCAAGCGCGATGCCACCAAACCGCGCGCCCTGGAACTCTTTAACGAGGATGGTTCCTCTGTCTCAATTTCTAAATCTGACGAGCCCACCGCACCTCGCGGAACGGTCTCGCTGCCGCTCGTTGGTCGCGTCGCGGCTGGGATTCCCATTCTGGCCGAGCAGAATATCGAAGACACGTTTACTATCCCGACCGAAATCGCCACTGATCAGGGTTCCTTTATCCTTGAGGTGCATGGGAGCTCAATGATCAATGTCGGCATCTTCAATGGCGATTACATCATCGTCCGTGAACAAAAAAGTGCCATGAACGGCGAAATTGTCGTGGCCATGATTGATGGTTCGGCGACCGTCAAGACGTTCTACAAGGAGCAGGGACGCGTACGTCTGCAGCCTGAGAATGACACCATGGAACCTATCTATGCAACGAATCCCGTTATCCTGGGCAAAGTCGTCGGCTTGATGCGCCGGTTCTCGTAATGCAAAAACGCATCACCATCTTTGATACCGTCCGCGGGTTTACGATGATTTCAATGGCAGGTTTTCACGCTTGCTACGATCTCGCGTACCTGTACGACTGGGATATGCCATGGTTTACCCAGACTGTCTTTCAAGACATCTGGCGCGCCAGCATCAGCTGGGTATTTTTGTTTATCGCAGGTTGGATGTGCACCCTTTCGCGCAACAATGCTAAACGAGCGGCCAAATACGCTGCCGCAGCTTTGGTCGTCTGGATTGCAACAACGCTCGTATCGGTCGACGATTCAGTGAACTTTGGCATCATTTATTGCATGGCGACGTGTACCGCTGTGGCAGCCGTAGCACGACCGATGCTTAAGAAAGTGCCTAGCACGTGGGGCATTACGATATGCCTCGCTCTCTTCGCAGCGACATGGGGCATCCCGAAATCGACCTATTCATTCTCCTATTTGGCGTGGCTAGGATTTCCCGGCCCCTGGTTCGTTTCAGGCGACTATTATCCAATCATCCCGTTTATATTCATGTACCTCACAGGATACTTTGCTGCGCGCACCGCTCAAAGATGTGAACATCCCGCCCCAAGCTGGGCCTACGCCAATCCCGTCCCGGCGCTCGCCAGCCTTGGACGTCATGCACTCCCCTTTTATCTGCTGCATCAGCCCATTATTCTGGGCTTTTTGGAGCTCGTCTACTCGGTGCGATAACGCTTGAGCCGCGGCGCGATACGAGCCGGCAGCTTCGCCACAATACGAACGCCGTCCTCAAGATATTCCTCGTGCAAAAGGGTTCCCTGTTCATGCACCAGCGTGATGAGGGCGCCCTCGCGATACGGGATATCAGCAGAGAGCAACACATCGGTGGCAGCAGCCTCACGAGCAATACGGTCGACGAGATCGTCGAGTCCCTCGCCCGTCTGGGCCGAGAACAGCACGGCCTCGGGATAGCGACGACGGAAACTCAATCGATCAACGCTATCGAGAAGATCGATTTTATTGAACACGGTCAACGTTAAACGCTCTCCGGCGCCGATCTCATCAAGAACGCGGTCGACAGCCTCAAGCTGCCGCTCATAGTCCTCGTCAGATGCATCTACGACTTTGAGAATTAGATCGGCACCCAAAACCTCGGACAGCGTCGATTTAAAAGCATCGACCAGACCATGCGGCAGCTTTTGAATAAAGCCAACGGTATCGGTAATCGTCATGCCACGTCCACCGGGCAGACGATACGAGCGCGTCGTCGGGTCGAGCGTAGCAAACAGCTTGTCCTGCGAAAGTACCGTAGAGCCAGTCAGGCGATTGAGCAACGTCGATTTACCGGCATTGGTATAACCGGCCAACGCGACGCGAAACGCCGGTGACTCGATGCGGCTCTTGGATTGAACATCGCGACGCTGTTCAACCTGCTTGAGCTCGCGACGAAGCGCAGCGATCTTATTACGAATGAGGCGACGGTCGACCTCGAGCTGACTTTCGCCCTGACCAAAACGTGAACCGATGCCGCCGCGCGTCTGCTCCTTGGCGAGATGGCTCCACATGCCACGCAGGCGAGGCAACAAATATTGAAGCTGTGCCAGCTGTACCTGCAGGCGTCCCTCACGCGTCTGAGCATGCAGGCCAAAGATATCCAGGATCAGTGCTGTACGATCGATAATCTTTACCGGCTCGCCCACGGCTTTCTCCAAATAGGATTGCTGCGAGGGGGTCAGGTCGTCGTCAAAAATAACGACATCGGCATCCATGCGATGCACCAGGCCGCACAGCTCTTCAACCTTACCGGAACCGATAAACGATTTAGGATACGGCTTTACCAAACGCTGCGACAAGCGTGCCACGCACTGGGCACCAGCTGTGTGGGCAAGACGCTCCAGCTCATCAAGCGAGCGATCGAGCGGCCATGCATTGTCGCGCCACTCAACACCAACTAAAATGGCACACTCGGGCTCGGGTGCCGTGGGAACAAGAGGGAAACGGGCCATTAGGCAGCCTCAATACGATGCACGATATCCTCAACGACCTCATCGATCGTACATTCATCCATATCAAACCACACGATACGGTCATCGCGCTTAAACCACGAAAGCTGACGCTTGGCATAACGACGCGAACGCATCATAATGAGTTCGCGAGCCTCATCCATGCTCATCACGCCATTGAAAGCATCAATGATCTCTTTATAGCCAATTGCCTGCATCGACGTCAGGGCATCTCCCAGCCCCTGGCCCATAAGACCGCGGACCTCATCGACAAGACCCTGCTCAAACATCAGATCGACGCGCTGGTTAATGCGCTCGTAGAGCACCTCGCGATTACGCGTCAGACCAAACCATAGGGCATGATAATGCTCGTGCGGAACACTAAACTGACTTTTTTGCTGTGCATAGGAGATACCATCATCATGCATCTCGAGCGCACGAATCACACGGCGCACGTTATGGGGATGAATAACAGCAGCCGATTCTGGATCGCGCTCGGCAAGCAGGGCATGCAGTTCTTCCTCGCCAATACGCTCGGCAAGTTCCTGATAGCCCGCACGGCGATCGTCCTCAAGTTCACCCGAGGGAAAGTCCATCTCATCGAGGGCTGCCTTGAGATATAGCCCCGTACCTCCGCAAAAAACCGGCAGGCAACCCGAACCAAGGAGACGTTCAACATGCGCGCGAGCGTCAGCCTGATAAAGCGCAGCAGAATATGCCACACCCGGCTCTACAATGTCGACGAGACGCAGCGGCGCCGTACACTCATCGGACGCCATCTTTGCGGTACCGATGTCCATGCCGCGATAGATTTGCATCGCATCGCACGACAGCACTTCGGACGAAAGACGAGCTGCCAAACGGTCGGCAACATCACTCTTACCAACCGCCGTCGGACCGACGATCGCAACGGCGGAAAGACCTGCCCCGGGAGAAACCATTAGCGCGGCTCGCCCACAACGGAACCGGACAAATACCAGGTCTTGGCAACGTCAACGTCAACATCAACGATCTTGCCAACAAGCTGATCGATGCTGTAACCCTCGGGGATAGGCGCATGCACGGTCTGATTCTTGGGACTCTTGCCCAGCAGGACCGCATCGTTCTTTTTACTCGTTCCCTCAATGAGCGCGGGAACCACAGTATGAAGCTCGCCCTGGTTATACTCATGTGCCGTGGTCTCGATAACCTTAACCAGGCGGTTGAAACGCCCGAGAATAACCTCATGCGGCGTAGGATCGTCAATCTCTGCGGCCGGGGTACCGGCGCGCTTGGAATAGATGAAGGTATAGGCCTGGGCATAGCGGACCGTCTCGGCAAGTGAAAGCGTCTGCTCAAAGTCTTCTTCAGTCTCGCCCGGGAAGCCAACGATAATGTCAGTCGAGAGCGCGATATCGGGCATGCGGTTGCGAATGCGATCGACCAGGCCCAGATAGTCCTCGCGTGTATAACGGCGATTCATCTCTTTGAGGATCCGCGTCGAACCTGACTGGACGGCCAGGTGCAGCTGCGGCATAACAGCAGGCGTCTCGGCCATGGCGTCGATGGTCTCGGGCAGCAGATCCTTGGGATGCGAAGACGTAAAGAAGATGCGCTCCACACCCGTATCGCCCACGGCACGCAGCAAATCGGCAAAACGCGGCTTGCCAAACAGATCGCGACCATATGAGTTAACGTTTTGGCCCAGCAGCGTAATCTCACGCACGCCCTGGCGCACCAAACCGGTCACCTCGTCGACAATCTCCTCGAAGGAGCGGCTCTTTTCGCGACCGCGCACGTACGGAACGATGCAATAGGTACAGAAATTATTGCAGCCCGTCATGATGGGCACCCAAGCGTGATACTGGGTCTCGCGATGCCACGGCATGCTCATGGCATCCGTATCCTCATGCTCATTGGTGCGGATATGACGCTTGCCATCAAGGAACGCCTCGGCAATGAGCTCTGCCACATGTGCGATGGAATGCGTACCAAAGATGACATTGACGTTATCGACGTTGGTGAGCAGGCCCTCGCCATCGCGCTGCGCGATGCAACCACCAACGGCAACCACACGCTTGCCCGAAGGCGAAGGCGGCAGGCTTTTACAGGAATTGCACTGGCCGTACAGGCGAGTATCGGCGGCCTCGCGCACGCAGCATGTCATGAAGACAACAATATCGGCATGCTCGGGATCGAGCGCCATGAGGCAACCATACGAATCGAGCAGACCGCTCACGCGCTCGGAGTCGTGCTGATTCATCTGGCAGCCAAAGGTGCGGATAAAGTAGGTTTTACCGGCAAGAATATCGCGTACGGAACGCTGGTCCATGTGCATAAGTCCTAACGATGGAGAGGGGGGCGAATCGAGGCAAGCAGAAGCTATGCCACAGGCTTAACATCATCCATGACGACGTTATCCATAGCAGCTCGATTGATCTGGTGAACGTAAATAGAAAGACGGATGGCCGTGCGCGACTCCCCGTTAATGAGGATGTCGGAGAACACGGGCGCGCAGGAAATATCAAACCCGGTTGGAATCAAAAAACCGCGCGCAATAGCCACGGCCTTTATGGCCTGGTTGACCGCACCGGCGCCGACACACTGAATGTTGACGGGCACACCATCCTTGACCATGCCGGCGATGGCGCCGGCAACGGACGCGGGCGATGATTTGCTTGATACCTTCAGGCAATCCATGAAGAAACTCCTGCGTTTAAAAGTACGTTTTAACTGCAATAACTGTATCGTACCGAGTGGACTCGGTAAAGGCACTATTCCTCTTTGGCAAGATCGAAGGTCACAGTGATTCGATCACGCGAAACACGAATCTTTGGGTCACCGCAAAGGTTGAGATAGTACCGGGCGGCAAGGTCATTAAAGTCACGCTCCACAGCACGCGAAAACTGTGCCATGTCATCCTTGGCAATACGTAGCCCGCGACGATCCTTTGCAAGATCGACAGGAGCCGGCGCATGCGAGGACGAATCACGCTCGCGCAGCAGACGCGCGGTCACACCGCGAACGGGTTTAATCTGCCCTGCCAAAATGCGATGGGCCGTGCGCTCGGACATCTCAAGACCCAAACCCGAACAGATACGGATAAAGTCCTCGGCATCAGAGGCAAGGCCTAAACGATCGACAACCGGAAGCTCGCTCTCGTCATCAATGAACAGGAGACGCGACGTATCGAGCCGACTTGACGCCTGAGCATAAAGGGTCGCGGCAATCTCAGACGGAGAACCAAGATAGACATCGCAACCACGCAACTCCTCGAGCGCAAACTCACAAGCAGCGCGAATAATATTATGCGGACCGCGAGCACAGACATAACGTCCATCCTCATCCTTGACGGCCTGGGGCCAGCTGGACTGATCGGCACGCTCGCTGAGGCGGTCGGCCGCAACGCTCACCTTAAAGGCCGAGCCAAGATCGACACCGGACGTGACCACACGGGCCTCGTCGGTGTTCTGCTTGATCGAAAACAATGCCATGCCACGACCGTGAACGCCCCAACGGTCCATCTTCATGCTCTCGAGCTTGGAGGTAACGCGGGCATCGAAGATTCGCTCTTGCATATCCTTCGGAACGCCCGAACCGTTATCCAGAAAGACAAGCGTGCGGACGCCGTCTTCCTTGGACGTGGCGAGATAGACCTTGTCGGCGCCGGCATCGCGAGCATTACGGAGCATTTCGATGACGATATCCTCGACATGCTGAATGTCGTGCTTTGCCTGGCGCCGCTCGGCCTCCGAAACGCGGAGGCGGACATACCCCTCGCCAAGGTTCTCCTCGACGCGAAGGTTGCCCTCCCCCGACATCGACGCGATAAATGAGATGAGCTCGTTCGCGTCGCTCATGTTATTTAGCGATATCGACAGCGCGGCTCTCGCGAATCACGACGACGCGCACCTGACCGGGATACTCCATCTCTTCCTCGATCTGATGGGCGATATCGTGAGCCAGGACCGTGGACTGGGCATCGGAGATCTTGTCCGGCTGAACCATGACGTGGACCTCGCGACCAGCCTGCATGGCATAGGTACGCTCGACGCCTTCATGGGAGTTGGCAATCTCCTCGAGCTTCTCAAGACGCTTGATGTAGTTCTCGGCAGACTCGCGACGGGCACCGGGGCGAGAGGCAGAGACAGCATCGGCGGCCTGCACCAGGACATCGAGCACCGTGTTGGGGTCGACATCGGCATGGTGAGCCTCGATAGCGTGGACGATAACGGGCTTCTCGCCATAACGGCGGGCAAGCTCAGCGCCGATGACGGCATGCGGCCCCTCGACGTCATGGTCGATTGCCTTGCCCAGGTCGTGCAGCAGGCCGGCGCGCTTGGCGGTCACAACGTCCAGGCCAAGCTCGGAAGCCATCACGCCGCACAGGTCAGAGACTTCGAGGGAGTGCTGAAGCACGTTCTGACCAAACGAGGTACGGTAGCGCAGGGCACCAAGGGTCTTGACGATCTCGGGGTGCAGGTCGTGAATGCCGGTATCGAATGCAGCTTGCTCGCCAGCCTCGCGCACGCGCTGCTGAACCAGGTCGGCAGCCTTGTGATACATCTCCTCGATGCGGGCGGGGTGAATGCGGCCGTCGGCGATGAGGTTCTCCAGAGCAACACGGGCGGTCTCACGACGGACCGGATCGAAGCTCGAAAGAACGACGGTCTCGGGCGTGTCGTCGATCACGAGGTTGACGCCGGAAACCTGCTCGAAGGTGCGGATGTTGCGACCCTCGCGACCGATGATACGGCCCTTGAGGTCATCAGAGGGAATGTGCACGGAGGTAACGGTGACCTCGGCAGTGTGGTCGGCAGCGCAGCGCTGAATCGCCAGGGAAAGAATCTCCTGGGCGGTCTTGTGGCACTCGGCGCGAACCTGCTGCTCGGACTCGCGAATGATCGTGGCGGCCTCGTGGGTGACCTCGCCGCGAACCTTATCGAGGAGCTCCTTGTGGGCATCCTCGCGGGTAAGGTCGGCGATACGCTCGAGCTCGGAGGTCTGCTTTGCGCAGAGCTCCTCGAGCTCACGGGAGCGCTTCTCGACCTGACCGGCCTGACTGGACAGCTGATGCTCGCGCTTGTCGAGAGCGTCGTTGCGGCGATCGAGGGATTCCTCGCGCTGCATCACGCGGTTCTCGAGCGTACGAATCTCGCTCTTACGCTGCTTGTCCTCGGCCTCGGCGGCCTGCTTGTTCTTGATGATCTCCTCTTTAGCCTCGAGCAGAGCCTCTTTTTTGAGGGTCTCGGCCTGACGCTTTGCATCACCGATCAGGGACTCAGCCTGTGCGTGTGCCGACTGGATCTTTTCGTCGGCCTCGTGAAGACTACCCTGCTTGGCGGTGCGCATGTAGGCAATGGCGGCGATGGCACCCAAAACGATGCCAACGAGCGCTGCAATGATAGGCATGCTCACTCCTTTTTATGGATTCGTTACACAACAAAGCGAACCGTCCTTATGAACGGCTCGCGACATTTGAGTAATATGGGCGCAGCTTATGCGGGTCGGATACAGATAAACATATAAACAAACTCATCACAGATGAGCACATATCACAAAGCAAATGACAGTGTTTATCGTACGTTGAACCACAACAACTGTCAAATAAATGGCCCCAGTACGGCGGCTAAAACGCGGTGAACGGCGGGGCCACAAAACGCATACGCCTAAAGTGCACATTCCTCGCATTCGGCATCGAGACGTGCCTTAACGGCATCGGCGGCGATGTGATACGAGAAGCCCTTGCCCATCAAAAACCGAACCAGTTTTTCGAATCCGCGCGTCTCTGGAACACGCCGCTTGGCGAGCAGGGCTGACGCGCGCGCCAAATCGTCTTCGACGGCAAAATAATCCTCGGGATAACCGGGAATGTCATCGAGCACAACATGACGTCGCTTGAGCTCGGTCTCGATTTTGCGCTGTCCCCAACCGCGCCGCTTGCGTTCCTCGATAAAGTACGAGCAAAAGCGGTTCTCGTCTAAAAAGCGATACTCGGTGGCGCGCTCGACGGCGAAATCAATCGCGGGCTGGCGAAAGCCGTAGCGAGCCAACTTGTCACGGACCTCACCCGTCGCATGGTCGCGGCGCGATAACATCTCGGTCACCATGGTAAGTGCACATTTACGCTCGATGAGCTGCACCGCCTCACGAAAGTTGTCCCAATCACAGGGAAGATCGGGGCGGTTTTTGACATACAGCCGCGCGACCCGCACGGGAATCCAAATGGACCGCTCAAAACCGCCCTCAAGCTCACAATCGATATGTGCGCAAGGCTTTTTGGACGCATACCCGCTCGAGAACGAGGAGGCCGCCTTCTTATCGGGAAAGACGGCCGTGGCCTCGGTCACCGTATACGACATGAGCGTAACCGCTACTCGTCGTCATCATCGAGCATGGCGGAACCATCGATGGCGTAAAGCTCGTCAAACTCCTCAGGCGCAGGCTGATCGGTCAGCTCGACCTCGGACGGAGCATCGTCATCAAACTCAAGTCCGCAGGCAAGGCGGACCTTATGCTCAATCTCGTCGGCACAATCGGGGTGTTCGCGCAGGAACGCCTTGGCGGCCTCGCGACCGTTGCCGAGCTTGTCCTCACCATAGGCAAACCAGGAGCCCATCTTCTTGCAGATGCCGCACTCGACAGCCATGTCCAGAATCGAGCCCTCCTTAGAGATGCCCGTACCGTATATGATGTCGAACTCAGCAGAACGGAACGGAGCCGCCACCTTGTTCTTAACGACCTTGGCGCGCACGCGGTTACCGATAACCTCGTCCTTAAGCTTAATGCTGTCGATGCGGCGAATGTCGATACGAACCGAAGAGAAGAACTTAAGGGCGCGGCCGCCCGTCGTAGTCTCGGGGTTGCCGAACATGACGCCGATCTTCTCACGCAGCTGGTTAATGAAGATGCACGTCGTGTTGGACTTGGACAGCGAGCCGGCGAGCTTGCGGAGCGCCTGGCTCATCAGGCGAGCCTGAAGACCGACCGTAGTGTCGCCGATTTCTCCCTCGATCTCGGCACGCGGGGTCAGCGCGGCGACGGAGTCGACGACGATGGCATCGATGGCACCAGAACGCACAAGCATGTCAACGATTTCGAGCGCCTGCTCACCCGTATCGGGCTGGGAAATGAGCACCTCGTCGATATCCACACCGATGCGCGCGGCATACGTGGGATCGAGCGCGTGCTCGGCATCGATAAATGCCACAACGCCACCCATTGCCTGGGCCTCGGCCAAGATCTCGAGCGAAAGCGTCGTCTTACCGGAGGACTCGGGACCGTAGATCTCGACGATTCGGCCGCGCGGCACGCCGCCGATACCCAGCGCGGCATCGAGGGCCAGGGCGCCCGTGGGAATGGCCTCGACCTCGAGCTCGGGACCACCGTCGCCGTACCTCATGATGGAACCCTGGCCGAATTTCTTCTCGATCTCGGCCTTGGTGGTGGCGATCATCTCATCGCGCTCTTTACCCGTCGTGCGAGCATGAACGGTACGTACGGGACCTGAATTCTTGGCCATGAATAGCCCTCCTCTTAACAACCTGCATCGATAATAAACGAACGGCTGTTCGTGGTCAACCGTTCAGGCCAATCATATGCAGGCGGTCTTTCCAAAACCCAACCAAACGCCGACCAAACACTGACCAAATGCTTGACCACAAAGGACCAAATATGAACAAGGCAGGCAAAAATACATCTACAACCAGCACAAACGCCAAATGAGCCTAAGGTCCCCATCTCCACAATTAAGGGGCTCGGAGGCCCCTTAAAACACGTCTATTCCATAGAATTGAGCACAAGGGCAATGCGACCCAATGCCTCCGTGACCGCATGGGCACGAACACACGAACGGTCACCCTCATAGTGGCAGCGCACAGAGTCCACGACCGGCACGCCCCCATCGGCGGAACGATGCGCCCAGCCAATATAGAAAGTGCCCGCCGGATCGTCCTCAGTACCACCGCCGGGGCCGGCATAACCCGTTGCGCTCACTGCAATATCGCTCTGGTACAGCTCCAGCGAACCCGACGCCATCTCGCGCGCAGTCTGGTGCGACACCGCAGTGTAGCGGTCGAGCGTCTCCTGCTCAACACCCAGCACGCGATGCTTAATCTCATCGCAGTAGGTCACCGCACCGCCACGCAGCACCGCCGAGGCACCAGGGATATCGGCGATCGTCGAGGCGATCATGCCAGCTGTCAGAGATTCAGCCGTCGAAACCGTCACACCACGAAAGCTCGCGCGCTCGAAAATATCACGCGCCAGCTCCTCGTTATGTGCGGAAATCTGCTCAAAAGAGTCCGTCATA
>CABUBS010000015.1 GCA_902489855.1 uncultured Collinsella sp. | reverse complement strand
GTCAAACACAATCGAGCCGTTATCGATGCAGATGACGCGGTCGGCAGTGCGATCGAGGTCGGATGTAATGTGGCTCGAGAGCAGCACGCTGTGCTGGCCGTCGGCGACAAAGGCAAGCAACTCGTCGAGCAGTTCCTCGCGCGCCATGGGATCAAGGCCTGCGGTGGCTTCGTCCAAAACGAGCAGCTTGGCATTGTGGCTGAGCGCACAGGCGAGCTGCAGCTTCATGCCCATGCCGCGGGAGAGGTCCTTGACCTTTGTCTTGGGATCGAGGCCAAATCGGTCGATGAATCCGGCGAACGTTTCGCAGCTCCACGTGGGGTATGCCGGGCCTACGAGCCTCTCGACCTGGCATACCTTGAGCGTGGAGGGGAAGGGACACGTGTCCAGGACGAGGCCGATGCGGGAGCGCAGGTGGCGCTGAGTCTCGTCGGGCGCGTCGGCGCCATAGCGCTGCCCAAACAGGTGCACCTCGCCGGCATCGAGCTTTATAAGCCTGAGCGCGGCGCGAATGGTCGTTGTCTTGCCGGCGCCGTTTGCGCCCACAAAGCCGACGATTTGGCCGGGCTCTACGGCAAGCGTGACATCGCGTAGCGAAAAGCGGTCGCTCACGCGGCGCGATACACCTTTGAGTTCTAGCAAGGTTTGCATGGCATAGCCTTTCTTGCAGATGGTTACTGCATGGTTTCGGGGGCTACAAGGTCGAGCATCTCGTGTAGTTTGCCGCGCGTGACGCCCAGAGCTTCGGCTTGGCTCGCCGCTTTCGCAAGCAGCTCTTCGATATGGCAGAGCTGGTTTTCGCGCAAGAGCTCCTGGTTGCCCTCGGCGACAAAACAGCCCTTGCCCTGCACGGTGCAGATAAACCCGAGCTGCTCCAGATCGGCGTAGGCGCGCTTGGTGGTGATGACGCTCACACCCAAGTCGCTCGCGAGTGCGCGGATGCTGGGGAGTTTGGCTCCCGCAGCGAGCGCGCCCGAAAGGATCTGAGCTTTGACCTGCGAGGATATCTGTTCGTAGATAGGCTTATCGCTCGAATTGGATAGGATGATGTCCACAGCGGCTCCTTAGCTGTTGGGCTACACGTGTATATAACCGGTAAGCACAGTATATATACACTATGCACAGTTATGCAAGAGACAAATTCGGATTGGGCCGGCTGCCCGGGCCCTGACTGATGAATTTGTCCTGATAGGCGCCCTAGATCGGGATTTCGCGGCTACAATAGTGCGGTTACATCGACGTAATGCACTCAATGCAAGAAAGGATCCGCATGGCAAGCCTGTCGGATGAAATCTCGTCGCGCCGCACATTCGCGATCATCAGCCACCCGGACGCCGGTAAGACCACGCTTACCGAGAAGCTGCTGCTCTATACCGGCAGCATCCAGACTGCCGGCTCGGTCAAGGGCAAGAGCTCGGCCAAGCACGCCGTCTCGGACTGGATGGACATCGAGAAGGAGCGCGGCATTTCCGTTACCTCCTCGGTGCTGCAGTTCACCTATAATGGCGCCTGCGTCAACATCCTCGATACCCCCGGCCACCAGGACTTCTCGGAGGATACCTACCGTACCCTTATGGCCGCCGACGCCGCAGTCATGGTCATCGACGGCGCTAAGGGCGTCGAGGCCCAGACCAAAAAGCTCTTTAAGGTCTGTACGCTGCGCCATATCCCCATCTTCACCTTTGTGAACAAGCTCGACCACGAGGCCCGCGATCCGTTTGAGCTCATGGAAGAGATCGAGAACGTTCTGGGCATCAACACGTATCCCATGAACTGGCCGATCGGCAGCGGTCGCAACTTCCGCGGCGTGTTCGATCGTCAGACCCGTCGCGTCATTGCCTTTGAGGGCGACGGTCACGCCAACGCCACCAAGAAGGTCGCCGAGGTCGAGGCCGAGCTGGGCGATCCTTCCATGGACGAGCTTATTGGCGAAGAGAACCATAAGAACCTGATGGACGACATCGAGCTGCTCGATGGCGCCGGCGACGAGCTCGACTTGGATGCCGTGGCCTGCGGCAAGCTGAGCCCGGCGTTCTTTGGCTCGGCGCTCACCAACTTTGGCGTGGAGCCCTTCCTCAAGGAGTTCCTGCGCCTGGCCCCGACGCCGCGCGCCTATACCGATACGCTCACCAGCGAACCGGTCGATCCCTGCCGCGACGACTTTAGTGGCTTTGTGTTTAAGATCCAGGCCAACATGGACAAGAACCACCGCGACCGCATCGCCTTTGTGCGCATTTGCTCGGGCAAGTTCGAGCGCGGCATGGATGCCTTCCACGTGCAGGGCAACCGCAAACTCAAGCTTGCCACGGGCACGTCGATGATGGCCGATGACCGCGCCATCGTGGACGAGGCGTACGCGGGCGATATCGTGGGCCTGTTCGATCCGGGTGTCTTTAGCATCGGCGACACCGTGTGCTCCGGCAAGCGCCATGTGCAGTATCCGCAGATCCCGACGTTTGCCCCCGAGATGTTCGCTCGCATTACGCAGGTCGACACGCTCAAGCGCAAGCAGTTCGTCAAGGGTATGGAGGAGCTTGCCCAGGAGGGTGCCATCCAGATCTTCCGCGAGCTGGGTGCCGGCATGGAGAGCGTCATCGTGGGCGTGGTCGGCGTGCTGCAGTTTGAGGTACTCGAGCGCCGCCTCAAGGCCGAGTACCGTGTTGAGGTTCGTCGCCAGCCGCTGCCCTATACGGACATTCGCTGGATCCAGAACGACCCCGACACCTTGACGAACTGCTTGCGCTTGAGCGTGTCGACCTCCCGACACCATCGATATCCCGGGCCTTTCGCTCACGCGCGACACGCTGCGCGTCGAGGACATGCGCGGCGGCAAGCTGCTGCTGTTTACGAGTCCGTGGAACGTGGATTGGGCAACCGATCACAACCCCGATCTTATCCTGTCGGAGTTTGGCAACGTAGCGTTTTAGTGTGCCGGCGCGGTGGCCTGGCGGGGCTGCCGCGCCGTTTGCTTGCCTGATGCCGTGTGAGCGGCTATCATACCCACCGTCGTCTCAAGACCGGGGCGTCCGAGCAGTTCGGGTCCGATATCCTGCTCGTTAAACCTAAAACCAAAGGAGTACATAATGATCAAGAAGGTCATGGAGGACTATAAGGTCCTGTTGCGGAGCATTCCCGCGGCAACGGTTTCGCTGTTTTTCGTGAGTGTCATCATGATGAACCTGCTGGCCAACAAAGAGCTCATCAGCCTGCCGTATCTGGCACTCGATTGCGGCTTTGTGGTGAGCTGGGTTTCGTTTTTGTGCCAGGACATGATCTGCAAGCGCTTTGGCGCCAAGGCATCCATCAAAATCTCTATCCTCGCGCTGCTGGTCAACCTGGCCGTGAGCCTGTGCTTTTGGGCATGCTCGCTCACGCCCGGTATGTGGGGCGCCTACTACGACACGGGCATGATCGAGGTTAACACTGCCCTTAACGCCACCATCGGCGGCACCTGGTACGTGGTGCTGGGCTCTTCGCTGGCAATGCTCGTCTCTGCCGTGGTTAACTCCACGCTCAACCAGTCGCTCGGCCGTATGCTCAAAAAGAATAACTTTGCGAGCTTCGCCTTCCGCTCCTATGTGTCCACGGGTGTTGGCCAGTTTATCGACAACCTGGTCTTTGCCATTGTAGTGAGCCACACGTTCTTTGGTTGGACCTGGGTGCAGGTCCTTATGTGCTCGCTGACCGGCGCTGTCGCCGAGCTGCTGTGCGAGGTCTTCCTGAGCCCCGTGGGCTACAAGGTCGTGCGCGGCTGGGAGCGCGAGAATGTGGGCGCCGAGTACCTCGAGCGTCACGCAACCGCCTAAGGAGCAAGGATGCGGGTTTTGATCACGGGCGCTTCGGGCGGTATCGGAGCCGCGTGCGTGCAGCGCTTTTTGGACGAGGGCCACGAGGTCGTGGGCTTTGATCTGCTGCCGGCGGCGATCGAACACGAGCGCTACCGCCATCTGATCGTTAATGTCTGCGAGCCGGACTCGTTTCCAGGCGACCTTGAACCCCAGGTGATCGTGAACGTTGCCGGTACGCAGGATTCGGCCGACGATATCGCCGCCAACCTGTGTGGCACCATCAACGTGACCGAGCGTTACGCCTTTGTGGGGGAGGGGCTTGCCGCCAAGCCGGCGCCGGCTATCAAATCCGTGGTCAATGTGGGGTCGGCGAGTGGACATACGGGATCGGAGTTTCCCGCCTATGCCGCCAGCAAGGGCGGCGTAATCGCCTACACCAAGAATCTTGCAAACCGCCTGGCACCGCAGGCCATCGCCAACAGTGTGGACCCGGGCGGTGTCATTACGCCGCTCAACCGTTGCGTGATGGAAGACGAACACCTGTGGAGCCAGATTATGGAGCTCACGCCGCTTAAACGCTGGGCCACCGCCCAAGAGATCGCCGAGTGGATCTACTTTGTGGGCGTGACCAACCGGTTTATGACCGGGCAGAGTCTGCTCGTTGACGGTGGCGAGGCTGGCCGCACACAGTTTATTTGGCCCGAATAGGAAACGCGCCCGATGGAAAGCTGTCGGGCGCGTTTTTGATGTATCGATTTTTAGCCGAGGCAAGCCCAGTTGACGGGCGTCGAGCCGTGCTGTTTGAGTAGCCGATTGGCAGCGGAGAAGGGGCGCGACCCCATAAAAGCGGGGAGCTCCGCCGTGGCCCGGTTGGCCGAAAGCGGCGAGGGGTGCGTGGAGGCCAGGCAGAACTTGCCGGTCGCCTTGCCCGCGCCGGTTGCGGCGAGCTTGGCCTCGACCATCTGCTGGGCAAAGCGTCCCCACGCCAAAAAGACTACCGGTTGGGGCAGCTGGCAGCAGCGTTCGATAACGTAGTCGGTTAAGGTACTCCAGCCCAGCTTGGCATGCGAATTGGCGGCATGCTCGCGTACGGTGAGCGTAGTGTTAAGGAGCAGAACGCCCTGCTGCGCCCATGGCGTTAGGTCGCCCGTGGCAGGAATGGGGCAGCCAAGATCGGCATTGAGTTCCTTATAGATGTTGCGTAGGCTCGGCGGCAGCCTGGTCTGCGTCGCGGGAACCGAGAATGACAGTCCCATGGCTTGGTTGGGCCCGTGATAGGGATCCTGGCCCAAGATAACGACCTTGACTTGGTCGGCCGGCGTGTAGGCGAGGGCATTGAGAATGTCGTCTTGTGCCGGATAGATGGTCTGCTCGGCACGCAAAAGGGCGATGCGCTCGAGCAGCTGGTCCGTGGTTTCACGCACCGGCTGCGGCGCATCGCCCAACCAAGTTGCTATGTTGCGGTCGCGAGTTGCGGTGTCCATGGGGCTCCTTTATGGCAGATGCTCTGTTGGCATCTATTGTAAAGGCGCACCGGTTGCCTTTATGCCGCGGCTGTATGAAGAGTGGGGTCTACGAGACTTGCTCGGGCGCTCCTGCCATGCGAGCCTGTCCATGCGCGCGAAGGCGCGGAAGCTCGACGGTTGCCACCATGACGCCGGTGAGGATGAGAGCTGCACCCAGGAAGGCGATGGGGCTCAGGACCTCGCCGACCAAGAAGAACGAAAAGACGGCGGAGCAGACCGGCTCGAGCGAGAAGGCAAAGCCGGTGGTCTCAGCGGGCACGTGGGGCTGCACGAGCGTCTGGGTGATAAAGCCATAGGCAGAGCAGATGAGTGCGAGTGCGACGACGACCACGATCTCGCCCGGCGTGCCTGGAAGTGTGAAACCGCCAAAGGTGAATGCGGCGATACCCGAGAATAAGCCGCCGAAGCCCAGCTGCCAAACGCCCAGAGCCAGCGGGTCGACTTCTTCGACAAAGCGCTTGGCCACGATAATGTGACTGGCATAGATAAAGGCCGAGAGCAGCATGATGATCGCACCGGGATTCAGGCTGGTGAAGTCGGCGCCCGAGAGCAGCAACATACCACAGGTGACGATGGCGGTGCCGACGAGCACTTTGCGCTCGGGGGCACGGCGCAGCAGGGCGGCGTTGGCAAACGGCACGATCACGACTGTCAGGCTTTGCAAAAAGCCGGCGGTGGAGGCGGAGGTGAGGCTGGAGCCCAGGCACATGCAAGTGAGCTCGGTTGCCATAATGGCGCCGATGATGGCGGCGCGGACCATAAGGTCGCGGTTGATGCGGAACGCGCGCTTGTGGAAGAGCAGCAGGCAGGCCACAAAGGCGATGATGCAGCGCAACGCAACGATGCTCGTGGCGTTCATGCTGTCCATGCCGATCTTCATGAGGGGGTACGAAAAGCCCCATGCGACGGGAACGGAAAATGAGAGCGCGATTGCTTTTTTGCGATCCATGGGACTCCTTTTGTTACAGAACGGTTTCGCACAAAGGATTCTGCTCCCAGATGTGGATGTAGTAAAGCGAATGTATCTTCAGTATGATTAAGAAATGCTAAAGTAGGCACGAAAAGCGCTGGCAAAACGTTTTACGGCTGCATTGATGCGGAGGCACGATGGCATCGCGGTATCAGATTGTTTGTATGGTGGTCGATTGCGGCAGTCTGAAACGCGCGGCGGACGAGCTGGGCTATACGCAAAGTGCGGTGAGCCAGGCCGTCAAGGCGCTCGAGCGCGAGCTGGGCACCACGCTTATCGAGCGCGGCAAGCAGGGTGTCTCACTTACGCGCGACGGTAAACAATATCTGCCGTACCTGCGCCAGATTGTGACCGCCGAGGCCGAGCTCGAGGGCAAGCGCCAGGAGCTGCTGGGGCTCTCCTCGACCGATATTCGTATCGCGACGTTTACCAACGTGAGTCGAACCGTGTTGCCACGTGTGATCCGCGATTTTGGGGCCCTGCACCCGGGCGTGCACTTTACCCTCAAGCAGGGTGATTACACGCGCAACGCCCAGTGGGTGCACGATGGCGTGGTTGATTTTTGCTTTACGGCGCGCGGATTTACCGCTGGGCTCGAGAAACGCGTGGTCTATCACGATGAGTTGGTGGCGCTGTTACCGGCTGCGCATCCGCTGGCGGCAAAGGAAAAGGTGACGCTCGCCGATCTGGCGACCGAGCCGTTTGTGCTGCTGGATGAGGGCGAACAGAGCCTGGTGCTCGATGCATTCGCGGCGCATGGGCTGTCGCCGCACGTGACGAGCGAGGTGACCGACGACTACACCATCATGGCGATGGTGGAGGAGGGCCTAGGTGTGAGTATGCTGTATCGCCGTACCGTTGAGGGCATGCGGGCCGATATTCGCGTACGTCCCATCGTGCATGCCCCCTCGCGTGACGTGGTGGCCGCCTGGCGCAGCTGGGACACCATGCCCATCGCCACGAGGCGCTTTATCGACTATATGAGCTCGCATATTGTCAATTAATGACTGGCGTGGCGTTGAGTGCGGTGTTTAGCGGGCTGTCGCTTTGGCTTGGGCGGCGCGATAGGTGCGTGCCGGGTGGCAGAGTAATACCGCCACGACCATAAAGAACGCCGTGGTGCCCAGGCTGATGGGGTAGACCATCATGATGTTCGCAAAGGTGCGGAAGTGCGGGAACACGCAGAACACCCAATAGAAGCGGATGCCGCAGACACAGATCATGGTGATGAGGGCGGGCATGAGCGAGATACCAAAGCCGCGCAGGTAACCGGACATGTTTTCGTAGAACATGCTAAAGGCGTACGCCGGGAAAATCGAGCACACGCGGATATAGCCGATCGAGACGATGTTGGGATCGCTGTTGAACAGCGATAGGATTTCGCGCCCGAGGCCGACAATAACGATAATCGTGGTGAGGGCAACGATACCGCCTTCGACCAGGCAGACCTTGAGCGTCTTGGTGCAGCGGTCGATCTGGCGGGCACCGTGGTTTTGTCCCACAAAGGTGGTGAAGGCCTGGCTAAAGCTGTTGAGCAGGTTGTAGCACACGTACTCTAGGCTCATGGCGGCGCTCGATGCCGCCATGACCTCTGTGCCCAGGCTGTTGATGGCGGACTGGATGATGATGTTGGCGACGGCAAAGACGGCGCTTTGGATGCCGGCGGGCAGGCCGATCTTGACGATGCGCTTGAGGGCGACGGGGTCGATAGCCAGGTCGCGTGGGGTGACGCGGACGACGGAGTCGGTCTTGAGCAGGCGGATAAAGAGTGTAGCGGCGCTGACGGTGTAGGCGATGGCGGTGGCGATGGCGACGCCCGCGACGCCCCAGTGGAGTATGGGGACAAAGATGAGGTCCAGGCCAATGTTGAGGACGGTGGACACAGCAAGCGCCTGCAGCGGCATGCGGGTGATGCCGACGGAGCGGAAAATCGCGGCCTCAAAGTTGTAGAGCAAGATCGAGGGCAGGCTGAGCAAAAAGACGCGCAGGTAGAGCGAAGCGAGCGGCATGGTTTCGGCGGGAACATTGAGCGCGGCGAGCATGGGCTCGGCAAAGATCTCGCCCAGTGCGATGACGACAAAGCCCACGAGCGCCATTAAAATCGAGGTATGGACGGCGCGTTTGACCATGTTCTGATCGTTGCGGCCGATAGCGTTGGCGATGACCACGTTGGAGCCAAGCGACATGCCGATAAACAGGTTGAGCATAAGACTGGTAAGCGGAACATTGGAGCCGACCGCCGCCATGGCGAGGGTTCCCTGGTCGCCCGAGAAGTTACCGATGATGACCGTGGCGATGAGGTTCGACAGCTGCTCCAAGATGCTCGTGGCGGCCACGGGGAAGGCGAACAGGGGAATATTGTGCCAAAGCGATCCGGTGGTCATGTCAATGTGCTTAGATGCGGTATCAGCCATACGCTCTCAATCTCTAACATGCTCTTTCGTGCTTATTTGCGCAGATGATGATACTCCTAATCGACTAGTCATTGGGGACGTTCTTAAACGACTAATCATTTAAGAACGTCCCCAATGACTAGGTGTGGAAGGCGTGCGACAATGGTGGGCGTTGTGTAGTCCGCGCTAAGGAGTTGCCATGTTGTTGTGTCCCGTTTGCCATGAACCGTTGGTGGACGACGAGCGCGGTGCTGCATGCGCGGGCGGACACCGGTTTGACCGTGCGCGCGAGGGCTATCTGTACTTACTGCGCTCGTCCAAGAGTGGCGACTCCATGGGCGATCCCAAGTCGCAGGCGCGCAGCCGCCGTGACTTTCTGAACCGTGGATACTACGCGCCGTTGCGCGATGCGATGGTCGAGCTGGTGCACGAGCGGACGACTGGGCGCGCTGCGTCTGCGAATGGTCCCATGACGCTGCTCGATATTTGCTGCGGCGAGGGCTATTACACCAGCGCCATGGGCGCGGTGCCGGGCGTGGATGCTTACGGCTTTGACCTGGGCAAAGAGATGGTGCGCCTTGCCGCCAAGCGCGGCGATGCGACCTACTTCGTGGCCAACATGAAGGACATCCCCGTGGCGGACGGCGCCTTCGATATGGTGACCGAGCTTTTCGCTCCCTTTAACGAGCGCGAGTTTGCCCGCGTGCTGGCGCCGGAGGGCTCGCTCTATACCGTGGTGCCGGGCGCCCGTCATCTGTTTGGGCTCAAGGAGGTACTCTACGACACGCCATATCTCAATGACGAGAAGCTGCCGAAGACTACCGAGCTTGAGTTGGTCGGAACGCGGCGGGTGTCTGCGAACATTACGCTCCAGACCCAGGCTGACATCGAGGCGGTGTTCCAGATGACGCCGTACTACTACCGCACGCGCCCTGCCGACAAAGAGCGCCTGGCAAACTTGGACACGCTTCAGACCGATATCGACTTCATCATCGCCGAGTACCGCCACAGCTAACAACCTGCCAAAAAGGGACAGGTTTATTTTGACAGGTTTTATCTGGGCAAACGTAAAGGGCCGACCGCGTTGCTGCGCGATCGGCCCTTTTTTAGCTGCTTGGCTGCAGAGGTTATGAGAAGCGAGCGCTTACAGGCGGTCCTTGTTCTCGGCCTTAACCTCATGTGCCTGCTGAACAAAGAACAGGTCGTACACCACGATGACAAAGGCGCCATAGTTGATAGCGTCACCGCCGAGTGCGGGAAGCGTGAGCACGGCCTGTGCAATCGTGGCGATTGCGGCAACAATACCGAGCTTAAACGCGCCATCCACCTGCGAAGGCTTGTTGGCGCCCTTGATGCCCGCGACACCTGCGGCAAGATCGACGAGGCCCTTGGCGATAATCACGACCGCGGCGAGCATAGCATTCGATCCGTAGGTGGACTCGAACTTGCCGGTCGCGATGCCGGCGATTCCAATGACGAGACTGGCGATGCCCAGAACAAAATAAATCAGGGCAAGGATTTTGAGTGTCTTGCGAGCGGCGCTCATAGCTGGTCCTTTCGATGTGGGCGCGGAGAATCTGTCGCACCCAGGTTGCGGCACATATCGTGAAGCACATTGTAGTTCAACGGGGCGATGCATGCGTTTGAAAGCGCCTCTTGCCTGTACGGTCCAACCTTTCAAAAAGGAAAGCTGGACGTAAGCCAAATCGATGGCAGCCCATGTGCGGCGCTGCGATGATGAGGCCGTAACAAGGAGCTGGTCTCAAGGAGGAGTCATGATGTACGGAGCAGGGCAAGTGCGTGAGCCGCGGTCGTTGGGAAGGCGCATGGGTGATTCTGTGATTGCTGCCGTGTGCACGGGATTGATGGCGGTGCTTTGCATTGGGATGCTGTGGACTATGTCGCATGTGGGACAATAACGGACGGTTGGGTGCCGACATGAATGGCGCCCATGTATTCGTTTTGTTTGCTAAGGAGTGCCCATGGGCGTCGTCGATCCCTTTTCTGTTGCTCGGGCGGCTGGGCTCGAGTTAACCAGGACGCCCGAGGGCCTCACGCTCACCGATGGCACGATGGAGCTGCGAGCCGATTTTGCCCGCATGCTTCCACGACTCAAGCAGGGCCGCCTGCAACAGGAGCTGCTGGTGAAGGCCGCACGCGCGAAAGGCGTCGAACAGCCGTGGGCAATCGATGCCACGGCAGGTTTTGGCGAGGATTCGCTGCTGCTTGCTGCCGCGGGCTTTACGGTCGATTTGTATGAGCAGGACTGTGTAATCGCGGCGCTGCTGCAGGATGCCTTGGACCGTGCGGCGGACGATCCGGCGCTTGCGGATGCCGTGGCGCGCATGCGCCTGCATGCGGGCGAGGACAGCATCGCCGGTCTTCGCCATACGGCTGAGCTGGTCGAGCAGGGCGAGCTCGTCGCGCCCGATGTGGTATATCTAGACCCCATGTTCCCCGAGCGCACCAAGAGCGCGGCGGTCAAAAAGAAGTTTCAACTGCTGCATCATTTGGAGCAGCCGTGCGCCGATGAGGAGACGCTGGTCGAGGCGGCGCTCGCGGTGCGTCCGCGCAAGGTCGTTATCAAGCGGCCGGTGAAGGGGCCACTGCTTGCCGGCGTTAAGCCGAGCTATCAACTTGCGGGCAAGGCCGTTCGTTACGATGTCTTGGTGCCGCCGCGCCCGTAGCTTGCGTGCGATGGTTGGCGCTCCGTCGGTGCCGTGCCGATGCGGTGCCTATTTCCAAGGGTGCGATGTCAGGTGCCAGCCGCCGCAGTATTCGCATTTGTAGCAGGCCAAACCGCGCCGCCCGCGGCTTTCGCAGTCGGCCATAACTGCCTCGGCCTCGGCGCGCGTGTCGTAACGGTTTTTGCGTTCGCACGATTTGTAGCGCCAGGCCTCGTCGCGCTCGGCGTTCAGGGCGTCGCGGCGCTCGTCTTCGCGCGCAAACAGGTCGCTCATATCGCCGCCCGTGGCAGCGCCCAAAAACTCGCTTTTGGCTTTTGACCAAGCGGCTCGCTTTTTGCTCCCCATCTGCTTCGTACCCCTCTCCAAACGCTGGTATCATTGCCCAATCAAAGTGATACCAATAAACGTGAGGTCGCCGCGTGATGATCAGAAAAACCCTCGATACCGACATTCCCGCCGTCATGGCTATCTATGACACGGCCCGCGCCTTTATGCGCGCGCATGGCAACGCCACGCAGTGGCCCGAGGGCACGCCTTCTGCCGAGCAGCTGGCTGCCGATATCGCCGCCGGTGGCAGCTATGTGTGTGAAGTCGACGGCCGCGTGGTGGCGACGTTTGCCTTTTTACCGGGCCCGGACGAGTGCTATGACGTCATTGAGGACGGGCAATGGCGCAGCGACACTCCGTACGCCGTGCTGCACCGTGTGGCGTCCGACGGCACCGCGCACGGTATCGCGGCCGCGATGTTTGCCTTTGCCAAGGAGCGTGCCGATCACCTGCGCATCGACACGCATCAGGACAACCTGCCCATGCAGGGAGCCATCGCCAAGGCCGGGTTTAAGCGCGCCGGTATCGTATATGTTTCGGACGGTACGCCGCGCGTCGCGTTTGATTGGCTGCGCGAGGCATAAAGGCCGAGTCACATACCAGCGTTTCACCGAAATGAAAATGGCCCCGAGTGGGGCCATTTTTGGTAAAACGCGTTGTTGTGGGGCTCGCGTTGTTATCGCCCCAGATGAGCCCGGGCAGACAAAAAGGGGAGGTGCCGGCTTTCGCAAGGCGCGAACCTACGAAAATCGCCGCGCGGCAACGCAGGGCGATGAGCTCGGTCGGGGGATAGGGCCCGCTTCGCCCGCCGGCCCGTACATTGTATCATCCAGTGTGGAACGAGGATGCCCGTTGCCGCGTGCGATGGGCTTGCAATAAGAGGAGAGCCATGTCGAAGCAAGCGGTCGTTGGAATCTTGGCGCATGTCGATGCTGGCAAGACCACGTTGGCCGAGGCCATGCTGTTCAACGCGGGTCGCATTCGCAAACGCGGCCGCGTGGACGATGGCGATTCGCATCTGGATACGAACGAGATTGAGCGCGAGCGTGGCATTACGATCTTCTCGTCGCAGGCCGTACTCGACCACGGCGATACCCACGTCATGCTCGTGGATGCGCCGGGGCATGTCGATTTTTCTGCCGAGGCGGAGCGCACGCTGCGCGCACTCGACTATGCGATTTTGGTTGTGGGCGCCAACGATGGCGTGCAAGGGCACACCGAAACCCTGTGGCGCCTGCTTGCGCGCTATGACATTCCGACGTTCATCTATATCAACAAAATCGATTTGGAGAATCCCGGCCGCGATGTTTTGCTGGCACAGCTTGGGCAGCGTCTTTCCGAAGGCTGCCTGGATGCCAACGAACTGCTGGCGGGCGGTGCCGTTCAGGAGGACGCTGCTGCGTTGGACGAGGCGGCGCTCGAGGAGTTTCTTGAAGCGGGTGAGCTTTCCGTCGCAACGCTGTCGCGCATGGTTGCCGAGCGCAAGCTCTTTCCCTGTTTTGCCGGCTCGGCGCTCAAGGACCAGGGCGTGGACGAGCTGCTGGATGGTATATGCGCACTGATGCGTGAACGGGCATGGCACCCGGAGTTTGCCGCGCGCGTCTACCGTGTGAGCCGCGGGGATCGCGGCGAGCGCTTGGCATGGGTTAAAGTGACCGGCGGCACGCTGCATGCCAAACAGCTGATTAACGGACGTTCCGGCGCCGAGGCGTGGGAGCAAAAGATCGACCAGGTGCGCATCTATAACGGCGAGAAATACGAGCTTGCCCAGGAAGTTGCCGCTGGCGGTATTTGCGCCGTGACGGGTCTTGCGCACGTTCGCCCAGGGGACGCCCTGGGCGCGGAGCCCGCGGGCGATGCACCCGTCATTGCTCCGGTCCTCACCTATACGGTGCTTCCGGGCGAACACGATGTCCATGCGGTGTTCAAAGCGTTGACTGAGCTGGCGGATGAAGATCCCATGCTCGGCGTAAGCTGGAACACGCATCTTGAACAAATACATCTGCAGCTCATGGGGGCGGTGCAGCTCGAGGTCGTGCAGCGGGTGTTGGCCGATCGCTTTGGCCTTTCGGTTGCGTTTGAGTCTGGCGGCATTCTCTATAAGGAGACTATTTCGCAGCCGGTCGAGGGCGTGGGCCACTTTGAGCCGCTGCGCCACTATGCCGAGGTACATCTGCGCTTGGAGCCGTTGTCGGCGGGCTCGGGCGTGCAGTTTGGCACTGTGACCTCGACCGACGAGCTCGATCTTAACTGGCAGCGTTTGGCGCTCACCAACGCTATGGAGCGCGATCACCTGGGCGTGCTGACCGGCTCGCCCATCACCGATGTGCGCATTACGCTCACAGGTGGTCGCGCGCATGCCAAACACACCGAGGGCGGCGATTTTCGCCAGGCCACGTACCGCGCGATTCGCCAGGGGCTCATGCAGGCGCGTGAAGCCGGCGCGGCGGTGCTGTTGGAGCCGTGGTATCGCTTTGAGCTCGAGGTGCCGGGGGAGTGCGTGGGCCGGGCGCTCTCGGATGCCACGCGCATGGGTGCCGAGTACGAGCCGCCGGCGATGGCGGGGGACCGGGCGAAGCTTGTGGGTCGCGTGCCGGCATCTGAGGTGCAGGATTACGCGCTGGAGGTGGCTGCCTACACGAGCGGTCGCGGACATCTGTACCTGGAGTTCGCCGGCTATGCGGCTTGTCATGATGCCGAGCGCGTCATCGAGACTGCCGCCTATGAGCCAGAGGCCGATCTGCCCAACACGCCCGATTCGGTCTTTTGCTCTCACGGCGCCGGTTACACGGTCAAATGGTGCGACGTCCCCGCCGCAGCGCACGTAAAGGTCGATCCCGCCACCTTTCGCCCCTGGCGAGCAGCAGACGCGGAGTTTTTCGGCCACATGTAACAAAGGGACAGCCCCTTTGTCATATGCTATTGGTATAACTCGGTACAAGTTGGTATAACTATTACCGGGGTTTGCCAATCCGAGGAGGCCGACATGAATCCAAATCCCTTTAAGCCCACGGCTGGCAAGCGGCCTCCGATACTCATCGGCCGCGAGTCGGTCATCGAAGATTTCGAGGAAGGACTCGATAACGGCGCCGGAGCGCCGGGTAGGCTCATGCTCATTACGGGAAACCGCGGCTGTGGCAAGACGGTTCTCCTGCGGGAACTGCAACGTCTCGCCAACGAGCGCGGATGGGCGGTTGTCTCCGATTCCGCCTCGCTTGGCTTATGCGACCGCTTGGCCGACGCGCTTCGCTCGAATAAACCCGTTGTGACGTCAATGGAGTTTGGGCCGTCGTTTGGCCGGATGTCGGTCGAGGCGGCGCGAGCAAAGGGCGAAACGTTGCGAGGGCTGGTCAACGAGCGCCTCAAGAAACTCGGGCCGGGAAAGGGCTTACTGTTTGCGATTGACGAGGCCCAATCTGCGTCTATCGAGGAACTGGCGGCTCTTGCCGTTCTCTATCAGCAAGTGCTCGGAGATCAAGATGCCACGGGCTTGTCCGATAGCGACCAGCGCGGTCTTGCGCTGGTGTTCGCCGGCTTACCCAGTATGGTTGATGACTTGCTCGAAGAGCCGAGCGTGACGTTTTTGCGGCGTGCTCAGCAGCGTACGCTGGGGGCGATTTCTTTGCCCAAAGTGCGCGATTCGTATATCCAGACGGTCAAAGACGCTGGTCTTTACGTTGATGCGGAGACGGCAGACCTCGCGGCGCGCAAGAGCATGGGGCATCCCTATATGGTTCAGCTGGTGGGATATTACATGTGGCGCTCTGCTGTCCGGCGTGACTCGCGGGTCATTGAAGAGCGCGATGTTGAGGCTGGGCACGCGGATGCCATCTCCGAGTTCTATGAAGCAGTGGACGCTCCCTTGTATTACGGGTTGCGCAGTCCGCAGCGCCTCTTTATCGAGGCTATGGCGGCTGACGAGGGCAAGCCGACGCGCATGGCGGACATCATTGAGCGTTGCGACCGTACTCAGAGTTGGGCGAGTAAATATCGCGCAAGTCTGATTCGCGAGCGCGTCATCGAGGCTGCCGGATACGGCCTCGTCCGATTTACCGTGCCCATGCTGGGCGCGTACATTAGCGATCGCATTTTATGGCACGAGTAGGGTGATAAAGGTGACAGAACAGAAGATGAGCCCGCAGGCTATCGAAGTGCGTGGAGCGCGTGTACACAACCTCAAGGACATCGATATCGATATTCCGCTGGGAAAGCTCGTGGGCATTGCCGGCGTATCGGGTTCGGGCAAGAGTTCGCTGGCACTGGGCGTTCTTTACGCCGAGGGCTCACGCCGCTATCTGGAGGCGCTCAGCACCTATACTCGCCGCCGTCTGACGCAGGCCGAGCACGCTCAGGTGGATGAGGTATTGCACGTACCGGCGGCGCTCGCGCTGCACCAGCGTCCGAGCGTGCCGGGCGTGCGCTCCACCTTTGGCACCATGACCGAGCTCAACAATAGCCTGCGTCTACTCTTTAGCCGTTGCGCCCATCACGTGTGCCCGCATTGCGGGGCGCGTGTGGAGCCGAGCCTTAACGTGGCTGCGGGCCTGTCGCTCACGTGCCCCGCATGCGGCCGCGAGTTCTACGCGCCGGGTGCCGAGGACCTTGCCTTTAACAGCGGCGGCGCGTGCTCTACCTGCGGCGGCACTGGTGTCATGCGCGAGGTGGACGAGGCGAGCCTGGTGCCCGACGAGTCAAAGACCATCAACGAAGGCGCGGTGCTTCCCTGGGGTACGCTCATGTGGGATCTGATGAAGCAGGTGGCCGGCGAGATGGGCGTGCGCACCGACGTGCCGTTTAACCAGCTCACGCCTCAAGAGCGCGACATCGTGTTTCATGGTCCGGCGGTTAAGAAGCACATCCTCTACGTGCCCAAAAACGGCGAGGGCGCTACGCCACTCGACTTTACCTATTACAACGCCGTCTATACCGTCGAGAATGCGCTCGCCAAGGTCAAGGACGATAAGGGCTTAAAACGCGTTGCGCGCTTTTTGCGCGAGGGGCCATGCCGTGACTGTGGCGGCACGCGTCTCTCCGAGGCCGCACGCCATCCCCAGGTGCGCGGTATCAATCTGGCGCAGGCCGCGGCTATGACGCTGGGTGAGGCGATTGAGTGGGTGCGCGGGGTGCCCGCATCCTTGCCGGCCGAGATGCAGCCCATGGCGACGGATATCTGCGATTCGTTTTTGAGCACGGCCCGTCGACTGGTCGATCTGGGCCTCGATTACCTTTCACTCGACCGCGCCGGTGCCACGCTCTCCACGGGCGAGCGTCAGCGCGTGCAGCTCGCCCGCGTGGTGCGTAACCGATCGACGGGCGTGCTCTATGTGCTGGACGAGCCCTCGATTGGCTTGCATCCTGCCAATGTCGACGGCCTGGTAGGCGTGATGCGCGATTTGGTGGATGACGGCAACACCGTGGTCGTTGTCGACCACGACACGCGCGTACTGGCGGAAGCCGACTATCTGGTCGAGATGGGCCCCGTTGCCGGAGCAGGCGGCGGCAATGTGATCGCCGCGGGCGCGGTAGGCGAGGTCGAAGAATCGCAGGGCAGCCGCATCGCGCCGTTTTTGAGATCGGACTCCAAGCGTTTGCGTCCGCAGGTGACTGACGACGAAATGTTCGACCAGGGCCACATCCGCATGGCGACCGATACCATCCATACCGTCAAACCGCTCGAAGTCGATATACCGCGCGGTCGCCTTGTCGCGGTGACGGGCGTTTCGGGTTCGGGTAAGACGACGTTGGTGCTCGAGACACTCATCCCGGCACTTAAGGCGCAGGCAGCCAGCGAGCGCCTGCCAAAACACGTGCGTTGGGTCGATGCCGAGGGCATTGCACGTGCCAACCTGATAGACGCCACGCCCATCGGTGCCAACGTGCGTTCGACGGTAGCGACTTATGCCGACATCCATGATGAACTGCGTCGCGCCTTCGCCCGCACGCCCGAGGCCAAGGCAGCCGGCTACAAGGCAGGCGCATTTAGCTACAACACTGGCGCTTTGCGCTGCCCTACGTGCGATGGCACGGGTTCGATATCGCTCGACGTGCAGTTTTTGCCCGACGTCGAGATCGTCTGCCCGGCATGTCGCGGCTCACGTTATGTAGACGCGGCTTCGCATATCCATCGCGAGGGCAAGGACGGGAGCCTGCTTACGTTGCCGCAGCTCATGGACATGAGTGTGGACGAAGCGCTCGACGCCACGGTGGGGCTCAAGAAGGTTCAGGCGCGCTTGCAGACCTTGCACGACCTGGGCTTGGGTTATCTCACACTTGGCGAGCCCACACCGGCGCTTTCGGGCGGCGAGGCGCAGCGTCTTAAGCTCGCGAGCGAGATGGGCCGCGTGCAGGATGATGCCGTGTTTGTGTTTGACGAGCCCACGATCGGCCTGCATCCGCTCGATGTTCAGGTGCTGCTGAGTGTGTTTGACGGCCTCGTCGCCAAGGGCGCCACAGTTGTCGTGATCGAACACGACCTCGACCTTGTCCGCAACGCCGACTATGTGATCGACATGGGCCCGGGCGGCGGTGACGCGGGCGGGCAAATCGTCTGCGCCGGCACGCCGGGCGACATCGTGGCCTGCCCCGCAAGCATCACCGGCCGCTACCTATAACCGAATGTGACAAAGGGACAGTTCCTTTGTCACATTCCCGGAAAGCCTGTTTGGCGCAGGGCCTCGTAGAGGACGATGGCGGCGCTGTTGGAGAGGTTGAGAGCGCTGATGCGGTAGTCGTCCGGGTCGACGAAGTTGCCGCAGATATCCTGTCGAAGGATGGCTTCGTGGCTGTCCTCGGTATGCCCGAGCGACTCCTCGTGGGCCTCCCAGGCGTCGGCGTTTTCGAGCGAGTCGCAATCGCGCAACATGGGGATGCGCTCGCAGCGCTCGGGCGCCGCGGCAAGCAGTGGCTCGGGAATCCCCGAGCTCTCGCTGCCAAAGACCAAAAAGTCACCGTCGCGGTAGGTACTTTGCGCATAGGTGCGGCGCGCCTTTTTGGTCAGCAGATGCAGGCGTTCGTCGGCGGGGGAGAGGCCGTTGCGCGCAAGGAAATCCTCCCAGCCGGCATAGGTCGTCACGTCCAAATTTTGCCAGTAGCCCAGGCCGGCGCGACGCACCGTCTTGTCGTCGAGCGAAAACCCCAGCGGCTCCACCAGATGCAGGCGGG
>CABUBS010000014.1 GCA_902489855.1 uncultured Collinsella sp. | reverse complement strand
CCTGGTCGCGACACGGGGATGCCGGTGCCACCGTGCAGGACGAGGGGCAGGTCGCCGGTCTGGGCCTTGATCTCGCCCAGGCGCTCGAAGGAAAGGCCAGCCCAGTCGGCGGGGTACACGCCGTGGATGTTGCCGATGCCGCAGGCGAGGAAGTCGACGCCCAGGTCAGCGATCTGCTTGCACTCAGCAGGATCAGCGAGCTCGCCGCTGGAGGTCACGCCGTCCTCGGTGCCGCCGATGCCGCCGACCTCGGCCTCGATGGACATGCCCTTGGAGTGGGCAAGCTCAACGAGCTCCTTGGTGCGGTCGAGGTTAAGCTGGAAGGTCTCCTCGTGAGAGCCGTCATACATGATGGACGTGAAGCCGGCCTCGATGCACTTAAAGCAGTCCTCGTAAGAACCGTGATCGAGGTGAAGGGCGACGGGAACGGTAACGCCCGTGGCCTCGACGGCAGCCTTGACCATGTCGGCGCAGACCTTGAAACCGCCCATCCACTTAGCGGCACCAGCGGTGCACTGAAGGATCAGCGGAGACTTGGCCTCCTCGGCGGCCTGGAGAATAGCCAGGGTCCACTCGAGGTTGTTGGTGTTGAAGGCACCAAGACCGTACTTGCCGGCCTCGGCCTTCTTGAGCATGTCTGCTGCGTTGACGAGCATAAAAGAAACCTCCTGTAAGGTTGCTCCGATAACGCCTGAGATTTTACCACGGCGCACCCGAGCATAAACGTTCGTTTGTTCACGAATATCGTCCAAACAGACTTTTTTGACCGTTTGCCCTACGGAATCGACCCGTTGGGGAAAAATAGCTTGACGTTTGGACGCTTCTCGTGCTTCAAAAGCCGACTATTAAGCTAAATCTGCATGAAAGGGTTCTGCATGAGCTCGCGTGCCATGGTGGTCGAATCGCCATGGCCGGTTAGGCAAACGGTATCGGGCGGGAGAAGCCGGGCGAGCTTGGAGAGCGAGCGCAGAATCGCCGCCTCGTCTCCTCCAGAAAGATCGGTGCGGCCGTGCCCACCCGGAAACAGGGTGTCGCCCACAAAGGCAATGTTCCCCTGCTCGGTGGCAGCAAACAAGACGATCCCGCCCGGCGTATGCCCTGGCGTCTCGATCACCTGCAGGTAGATATCGCCCACCTCGATAGCATCGCCCTCGGCGAGCAGGCGTGTCGGCTCCCCGGGGTCAGGCGCCTCAATGCCCCACATAGCTCGCTGTTCCTCGATGTTCGCATGCGGCACCGCCACATCCTTAGCACACAGCTCATACTGGCAGCCCTCGCCAACGGTGGTTCGCATGCCTGCAACACCACCAACATGATCGGCATGGCCATGAGTGCATACGGCGCCAAACACGCGTACGCCGGGATGCTCGGCTCGAATATGCTCCACCAGGCGTTCGCCTTCCCATGCGGGATCGATAATCACGCACTCATTGTCCGAAATAACAGCATAGCTATTGGTCTGAATGGGACCGTTTACGAGCATCTCGATCTCGACCGATCCCTTGGGAGTTAAATCCAAGGACACAGCACTCATGTCCCTCTCCTCTCTATAGAACTCGAGGCATCAAACGATGCCTCGAGTGTAGCGAATATCGATAATGTGACACGTTCGTCGCGACTAAACGCGGCGCTTAAGCTGGGCTCCACCCTCACCGGGCATCAGGCGGCGCGCGTCGTAGACCGAGTCAACGCTGCTGATGGAGGCCAGCAGCGGATCCAGACCACTCGCGTCCGAGATCTCGACCATAAAGCGCAGGGTTGCAATACCCTCGCGGTTGGTCGACGTGGCGGCAGAAAGGATATTGCCGCCCGCATCGCCAATGGCAATGGTGACATCCTTGAGAAGGCCCATGCGGTCCAGGCACTCGACCACGATCTCGACCTGGAAGAGGGTGTCGGCAGCGCCGTCCCACTCCACTTCGATCATGCGCTCGGGATGCTCCATAAGACCCTTGACGTTGGGACAGTTGGCGCGATGCACCGAAACGCCACGACCGCGCGTGATGAAGCCGACGATGTCGTCGCCCGTCACGGGATTGCAGCAATGAGCCAGACGGACCAGTAGGCCGCTGTTGCTCTCGCCCTTGACGATAATGCCGTTACTGGCGCTCTTGCCGCGCTTTTGCGGCTTGCGGTTGGAGCCGCGAGCAGGCTGCTTCACGACCTCGGCGATAGCCTCGGCCTTGGTGAGCTGTTCCACGGGCTTGGGGTCCAAGATTTGCTCGACCTTATTGCCCACAGCGCGCGGGGCAACCTTGCCGGCGCCGACGGCGGCAAACAGGTCCTCGAGCTGCTTGAAGTTAAACTGCTCCGCCACGGCGTTGAGCGCACGCGTCGAACGCGGCGTAGAAATGCCATAGCCACGCTTACGCAGGTCCTTGGCCAGCATATCGCGACCAGCAGCAGCGTCATCGTCTTTGGTCGCGGCGGCAAAATAGCGGCGGATCTTTGACTTGGCGGAAGGTGTCTTAACGATCTTGAGCCAATCACGCGACGGCTTGGAACTCTTGTTAGTCAGAATCTCGACACGGTCACCCGTCTTAATCTCGTGCGTGAGCGGGGCCACCGCACCGTTGATTTTAGCGCCGACGCAGTGGTTTCCCACCTCGGTGTGAACGGCGTAGGCAAAGTCGAGCGGAGTGGAGCCGGCACGAAGCGCCATGACCTCGCCCTTGGGCGTAAAGACGAAGATCTCCTGATCGAAGAGGTCGACCTTCAGCGAATGCAGGTATTCCTTAGCGTCGGTAATCTCATCAGACGCAGCCCAATCGAGCGAATGTTTGAGCCAGTTAATCTGGTCGTCCAAACGTTGAGCGTCATTGGTCTTAGACGCAGACGATCCGCCCGACTTCTTATATAGCCAGTGGGCGGCAATGCCGTACTCGGCCTGCTCATGCATCTCGTAGGTTCGAATCTGAATCTCGAGCGGACGGGCCGTGGGGCCGATAACCGTCGTATGGAGCGACTGGTAGTTATTGACCTTGGGCATGGCGATATAGTCTTTAAAGCGACCGGGCATGGGGTGCCACAGCGTATGCACCGCGCCGAGCGTGGAGTAGCAATCGCGCACCGAATGCGTGATGACGCGCAGTGCCACCAGGTCGTAGATCTCGGAGAATTCCTTGCCCTTGCGCTTCATCTTTTGGTAGATGGACCAATAGTGCTTGGAGCGGCCGTTGATCTGGAAGTCCTCCAGACCAATGCGGTTGAGTTCATCGGTAAGCGTCTTGATGGTCTCGGCAAGATAGCGCTCACGGACCTCGCGCGACTCCGCCACCATGCGCGCGATGCGCTGGTAGGCATCGGGCTCCAGGTAGAAGAAGGACAGGTCCTCGAGCTCCCACTTAATAGAGCTCATGCCCAGGCGGTCGGCCAAGGGCGCGTACACGTCCATGGTCTCGCGAGCCTTAAACAGGCGACGATCCTCGCGCAGGGCTGCCAGCGTTCGCATGTTGTGCAGACGGTCGGCAAGTTTAACGATGATGACGCGAATGTCCTTGGACATGGCGAGGAACATCTTGCGCAGCGTGAGCGCCTGCTTCTCGTCCATGCTATCGACTTCGATGTTGGTGAGCTTGGTCACGCCATCGACGAGCTCGGCCACCGTATCGCCAAACAGGCCGGAAACATCGGCGAGCGAGGTCTCGGTATCCTCGACGGTATCGTGCAGCAGCGCGGCACACACCACATCGCAGTCCATCTTGAGATCGGCCAAAATGATGGCAACCTCGACGGGATGGTTGATGTACATCTCGCCCGAGCGGCGCTTTTGGTTGCAGTGCTTCTCGGCGGCAAAGCAGTAGGCCTGCTCAACCTTAGAAAAGTCGTCCTCATTCATATATTTGAGGCACAGGCGCTCCAGCTTGTCGTAGCTGTCCGCCATAATCTCGGGCGGCAGCTCATCGGCATGCTTATAGTGCTCCATCTCCGAAAACGGCTGGAGGGTGGAATCATGGGCGGTACGGGCTGCGGCATCCATCGAGGTCCCCTTCCCCTAGGCCCGCGGTACGATCGGGCGGTTAACTTTGGCTAGCATATCAGAAGCGCACGAATCGAGCGCCCAGCTCCGGAAAGCCGAAAACTCCATGCGCGAGCGCAAGCCCTCCAAATAGCGAATTGACCTGCTCAATTGCACGCGACCGGGGTTTTCGGCCATCGCGATGCGACGGGAGTCGTCAAACCCCGAAACGCGACAGAAACCAAGCTCTTCGAAGATTCCCAGGCCGCTTTCCACCGAACGCTCGTCGACCGGCGTGCGAGCATCGATGGCAAGGCACATCTGCGCGATGTCGATATCGCTCGCGCAGAATGAATCATCCCCGGTTTTGCCGCGGTTGGAGCGCCACATGGTCTGCAGCGCGCGATAGAGCGTGACGAGTTCGTCGCGCTCGGGCGCATAGCAGTCGAGCAGGCGCTCGTTAATGCGGGCGTCGCGCGACGAATAGAGCAGATGGATCACGGCGGGCTGTCCGTCACGACCGGCACGCCCGCTCATCTGGTTGAACTCAATGGCGCCAAACGGCATGTGGTAGAGCACGACATGGCGGATATCGGGCAGGTTGACGCCCTCGCCAAAGGCGGAGGTCGAAACGATGCAGCTGAGGCTTCCGTCTCGGAATGCTTCCTCCACGCGACGGCGATCGGAACGCGCAAGCCCCGCGTTATAGAACGCGATATGGGTTGCGCAATCGGGCACACGCTTGCGCAACGTCTTGGCGAGCGCCACGGACTGGTCGCGCGAATTGACGTAAATGACGGTCTTCTCCCCCGTCGCCACGATCGACACCAAACGGTTCTCGCGGCTCGCAAGGTCGCGGTCGTCCTCGAGCAGCAGGTTCTCGCGCACCGTCTCGTCGACCACCGTGCGAGTGATCGGCAACATGCGGGCAAGCTCGGCTACGACCGGAGCCGTCGCGGTGGCCGTCGCAGCCATAACGACCGGGTCGCCCAGGGCTTTGAGGATATCGGGCATGTCAAGATAGGCGCTACGGTCGCCGCCCTTGGCAAGGCCGGCGTGGTGCGCCTCATCGATAACGACAAAGCCGATGCGGCCCGAACGCGCGAAACGGTCACGGTG
The DNA here is from genome assembly GCA_902489855.1 of uncultured Collinsella sp. GTDB lineage: Bacteria > Actinomycetota > Coriobacteriia > Coriobacteriales > Coriobacteriaceae > Collinsella. The sequence goes on along the minus strand of CABUBS010000014.1, from coordinate 14,302 downwards.
GATAGACAGGAACTCGGGCGTCGTGAGCACGATACCGGTACGGCCCGAAGCTAGACCGGCGAACACGTCATCGCGTGCGGCCTCCACGGTCTCGCCGGTCAGCACGCCAACGCCAATGCCAAGCGCTGCCATCGTCGACGAGAGGTGATAGGCCTGGTCGGCAACGAGCGCGCGCAGCGGATAGACAAAGATGCTCGCACGCCCGCGAAGGACCGCCTCGCGCGCGGCATGCACATGGAAGATGAGCGACTTGCCGCGCCCCGTCCCCATAACGGCCAGAACACTTTGGTGATCGGCCAGGGCATCGAGCGCCTCGACCTGCGCGCGGTGCGGCTGGTTCGAGCCGATAAAGCTATGGATAAGCGAGCGCGTGAGCTCGGTATAGGAAAGCTGGGCGAGCGTCTCGCGTTTACGCGACTCCAGGCGCAGGCCAGAATCCGCCGGTTGCACGCCGCGGCGAAGTTCACATGCCGGATCGTCGACGCTGGGCAGCGTGGTATCGCGGACCAGAACATCCTTGATCATGAGCTTGGGCTTCACACGCCCCTGCCAATGCTCGGCAACGGCCTCGAACACCAAGTCGACAGCGCTATCGCAGTTGATGAGCTTATCGATTTGCGGCACGCGGAACATAATGGCCGGCACACTCGCGGCGCCATCGGTCGCCACAAAGCGCATGTGCTCGCCGGTTTTGCCCACCACGGCGCGGTCGCACATCGTCACGCCCTCGGCAGCCAGCAGCGGCACCTTGTTGCCCTGGCCAAACGGCTCAAGACGGGAGATCTGCTCGATGGTCTCGATATTCAGCTCGGAAAGGTCGACGGTGGCGGCGACCTCGTCGGTGTCTTCAAAGTCCTCGGCGGGAAGCTCGGACAGCACGGCGGAAAGGCGGCGGCGGAACTCGTCGAGCTTGGATGCCTCGATGGTCACACCCACCGCACCGGCATGTCCGCCGCGACGAATCAGCAGGTCGGAACAGCGCTCGACGGCGTCAAACAGGTTAACTTTGCCCACCGAGCGACCAGAACCGCGTGCGATACCGTCCTCGATCGAGAACAGCAGCGCCGGCACGTGATAGCGGTTGGTCAGACGGCTTGCCACGATGCCCTTGACGCCCTCGTGCCAGCCTTCGCCGCCCACAACGATCGCGCGTCCGCCGTCATAGGTCTTCTCGACCTTTGCCATGGCATCGCGCGTGAGCTCCGCCTCGATCTCACGGCGCTGGCGGTTGATTTCCTCGAGCTCAGCCGCCAGCGCACTTGCTTCGATGGGATCGCGGGCAAGCAGCAGGTCGAGCGCCAGCTTGGGATCGGCCATGCGACCGGCAGCGTTTAAGCGGGGAATGAGCGAGAACGATAGGCCATCCGCCGTAATGCTCGAAAGGTCCGCCTTGGCGAGCGCGGCAAGCGCGATATAGCCGGGGCGAGCGGTTACGCGCATCTGCTGGATGCCCTCGGCAACCAGCGCACGGTTCTCGGGCGTGAGCGGCATCATGTCGGACACGGTGCCCAGCGCCGCGACCTCGATTAGCGAACGCCAATACGACGGCTTGCCCAGGCGCTCACCCAGGACTTGCACCAGCTTGAGCGCCACACCAGCACCGGCAAGTTCACGCGAGGGCCCCTCATCCTCGAGCTTGGGGTCGGTCAGGGGCACACCCTGCGGCACCTGGTCGGAGGGCTCGTGATGGTCCGTGACCACCAGATCGATTCCCAGGCTCTCCAAATAGGAAACCTCTTCCTTGGCGGCAATGCCGTTATCGACGGTCACGATCAACTGGGGGCGAGCGAGCTCGTTAACGCGGTCGAGCGCCGCGCGCGAGAGACCGTAGCCCTCGTCAAAGCGATGCGGAATAAACGGCGTGACATCGGCGCCAAACGTGCGCAGTGCCTCGGTCAACAGACAGGTCGACGTAATACCGTCAACGTCAAAATCGCCAAAGACCGCGATGTGCTCGTGGTTGCGAATAGCACGCTCGACGCGGTCGGCAACGACCGACATGCCCGGGATAATGAGTGGGTCAGCCCAGTCGCGATCGAGCGAAGGCGTCAAAAACAGCTGGCCTTCTTCGATGGATGTAATGCCGTGCGCAACCATAATGCGCGCCACCAGCCCGGGTATTCCCAGGCCAGCCGAAAGCTCCTTTTCGAGTTCGGGGTTTTGCTGAGCGACCGCCCAGCGATGCGTCGTCTTAAGCGATGACATAGGCGCCCACCCCCGATAGGGGCAGGTCGCCGCGATACCTCTCACGGTTCATAGCGATGAGTCCTCTGTGTATGCCCGCTTCGGCAGGCAGATCTGTTGAACGGATTTATTATACCGTGCGGCACGAACGTACAACGTCCAGCACGCCGCGGTTTCGATAAACGAGGGCGGTAATAGCCTCGAAATATTCGAGCGTTTCTGACGCACGGACGCATGCGAGCGTCTAGCATATCCATTCAAATGCATTTATGGGAAAAGGGAGTCACGGGGCATATGAAGCAATGGGCTGGACTTGGAAAGTTCCTCGCGGGGCACATGCAGGTCATCGTTCCGATTTGCGTGGCGCTCGGCGTGCTCTTTCCCCAACAGATTGGCGTACTCAAGCCCATCGTTCCCACCTTGTTTGCCTTTATGACGTTTCAGGGTGCGCTCAGCAACACCTTTCACCAGGTAACCGAGGTGTTCCGCCGTCCGTTGCACCTAGTCTTGGCGCTGCTCGTCTCGGCAGTGCTTATTCCCATCGCGGCGTATGCCATGGGGTCACTCTTCTTTGGCTCCAACCCCAACCTTGTCTGCGGCATTGTGCTCGAATACAGCGTGCCCGTGGCCGTCACCGCTTTTATGTGGATCAGCATGTTCGGCGGCAACGGCCCGCTCGCGCTCACCATCATCCTGACGTCCTCGGTCATCTCACCTGTGACGATTCCGCTTACGCTCAAGCTCCTGCTGGGCGCCACCGTCTCGATCGACGTGCCGAGCATGATGCAGAACATGGCCTTTATGATCGCCATCCCCGCTGTGCTCGGTATTGTCATCAATGAACTCACGCGCGGCTGGGGCCACGAGAAACTCTCTCCCGCGCTCTCGCCCGCCTGCAAGTTCATGATGATAAGCGTCATCGCGTCCAACTCCACCGCTATGAGCGAGTACGTGCTACACATGAACGCGGTGCGCCTGGAAGTCGCCCTCTTTATTTTGGTCTTCGCCATCAGCGGCTTTATCATCGGCGTCCTGATCGCCCGTGCCCTGCACCTGCCGTATAGCGAGACGACCACCATGTGCTTTACCTGCGGCATGCGCAACATCTCTTCGGGTGCCGTCATCGCCACGCAGTATTTTCCCGGCGAAGTGGTATTCCCCGTCATGTGCGGCACGCTGTTTCAGCAGGTGTTGGCCTCAATTATCGGACACCTCTTTGAGCGCCTGACCGGCGAGGAGCGCGCCGCCCAGCGCAAGCGGGTCGAGGCTGGCCGCGACGCCATGGCGCGCTAGGCTGTCCGCATTACGTGGGTGTTAGTCTTGCTATACGAGCGTTTCCAGATGCGCACGCAGACGCTCAGCATCGATATCGAGCGTCGTCTCGGCATTAACTTGGGCCAAACGATAGCCGACAAAGTAGGGCGAAACCACCCAACGCGGCAGCGCCTTGGCAATGGTCCGACCGCCCAGGTGATAGAAGAACAAGTTGTACGACTCTGCGCGACCACCGTGGTGCCCGTTTAGGATATAGCGCAGAGCTACCTGGATCGCATCGGCAAAGAGATCCGCCTCGGCTTGGTCTCGTGCGTCATCGCTGGCGGCGATTCCCTGTGGAGCCGAGACGTTGACCTCAAAGAATCCCATGATCGGCTCGGTTGAGATGTTGACCGAGATTCTCCCCTGCCGCCAGACATCGATGCCTTCAAAGTTGGCTGAGGTCAGCGCCGCATAGCCGTCCTCCTGCTCCAAACCCACAATCTGCATGTGCGGATGGACCAGACTGCCGCCCGAAAGTGGGCCCTTGTTCTTGTACATGAGAACGCTGCGATACTGCCGGGAGTCAATCATCCGCTGCCAGCAATCCAGGGCAAACCGCATAACATGATGCAGCTCGTCCGGCGCATAGGTCACCAGGTCGGCGTCATGGTCGGACGACTCAATCAATACGGTCTGGCGAGTGGCCCGCAAGGTCTTAAACTTATTCTCGAGCCAGATGCAGTCACCGTCGCGCCGGATGATATTGGCGAGTTCCTCGGTATCGCAAAAGGGGCACGCGGTGCCGGGACGACGGTTGTCGTCGGGCTTACCGTTCGCCTGCTGAACGTCAAATACCAGCGCCACGGGTTATACCCCCAGCGGCACGATCTTGGTGCCATGGAGCTCGGAGACGCCCAGTGCCGCCGCCACGGTATCGCGGTTGGCCGTGGAAATGCCGCCACCGGGAAGGATGGCCAGGCGGTCGTCCGCGTACTCGATCAAGCGGACCAGGTGATCGAAATTATCCTCGATCGACGTACCGGCAGCGCCGCCATGCGTGAGGATGCGCGTAACGCCGCAGTCGGCAAGTGTATCAATCGCATCGAGCTGAGCCTCGGGCGAGAGCTGGTCAAATGCCATGTGAAAGGTGATGTCGATGGGCTCACGCTTACATTCCTCGGTCGCGCAGCCCGCAGCCATCACGAGGGCGCCAAGCGTAAGTTCGTCGAGCGCCCATCCGCCAGCGCAGGGTTTGCAGCAGCCAAAGACCAAGCCGTCAACGCCCGCACTCACGGCAAGGCCCAAGTCCATCTCCATCATGCGCAGCTCGTCCTGGTTGTAGTGAAAGTCGCCGCCACGCGGACGGATCATACACATCACCCGTGCATCGTGCTCGTGGGCATAGTTGGTCGTAGCGCTGATAACGCCGGCCGAGGGCGTGGTACCACCGACGGCAAGGTTATCGCACAGCTCGATGCGCTTTGCACCGGCATCGATAGCCGCCGGCACTCGCTCAAAGTTCTCGGCACAAAACTCGTACAGCATAGATAGACCCCCAAAGACAGCAGATGTTTTCCGACGGGCATTGTCACACACCCCCATGAAGTTGCGGTGGAATAGGGACTCTTTTGGCCTCTGAGGCTCCCATTTAGTCCCTATTCCACCGCAACTTAAAGGGGTAGTCGTTGGCATCTGCCACAACGTCGATGTTTTGGCGAAGTCAGCGAAAGCCCGCCAGAGCGAGCAAGGTGCCTTGAAACAAGGCGGCATTGACCTTCTGGTCATGCCGCCGAAGTTGAAAGGCAGATTGCCGCCCTGGCGGGCTTGCAGCGTCGAGCCGTTACGCGGTTTGGTAAAACCGCGTAACTAGTTAGCCACCCAGATATGCCTTGCGGACGTTGTCGTCGTGCAGGAGCTCTTGGCCGGTGCCGGTCATGGTGATCTTGCCGGTCTCGAGCACGTAGCCGCGCGTGGCGATTGAAAGCGCCATCTGGGCGTTCTGCTCGACCAGAAGCACCGTGGTGCCGGCCTTATGCAAATCCTCGACAATCTGGAAGATCTGCTCAATCAGAATCGGCGCCAGGCCCATGGAAGGTTCGTCGAGCATGAGCAGCTTGGGGTTGCTCATAAGGGCGCGGCCCATAACGAGCATCTGCTGCTCGCCGCCCGAAAGGGTGCCGGCGACCTGGCGACGACGTTCCTTCAGGCGCGGGAACTGCTCGTAGACGCGCTCCAGGCCCGGAGCCACCGTGGACTTGGGCTGTGTATAGGCACCCATCTCCAGGTTCTCCTCGACCGTCATCTGCAAAAAGGCGCGACGACCCTCGGGAACCTGAGCCAGGCCCTTACCAACCAGCTTATCAGCGGGCGTATGGGTAATGTCCTCGCCCATAAACTTGATGGAGCCGGTCTTGGAGCGCAGCAGGCCCGAGACGGTCTTGAGCGTTGTGGACTTGCCAGCGCCGTTCGCGCCGATCAGAGCCACGATCTCGCCCTCGTTAACGTTAAAGGAGATGTCCTTGATGGCGTGGATGGCGCCGTACCAGACGTTGATGTTGTAGACGGAAAGCATCGGCTCTGCCATTTAGTTCTCCCCCTTATCCTGCTTGCCCAGATATGCCTCGATAACGGCATCGTTGTTCTGGATCTCCTCGGCCGTACCCTTGGCGATAACCTTGCCAAAGTTAAGCACGCAGATGCCCTCGCAGATGTTCATAACGAGCGACATATCATGCTCGATAAGCATGATGGCGATGCCGAAGGTGTCGCGGATCTTGACGATGTTCTCCATGAGCTCCGCGGTCTCGGACGGGTTCATGCCGGCGGCAGGCTCGTCGAGCAACAGCAGCTTGGGGTTGGTGGCAAGCGCGCGGACGATCTCCAGACGACGCTGAGCGCCGTAAGGCAGCGAGCCGGCCTGTTCATTTGCCAGGTGCTCCATGTCAAAAATGGACAGCAGCTCCATGGCGCGCTCGTGGGCGGCCTTCTCGTGCTTCCAATACGTCGGCAGGCGCAGCACGCCCTCAAAGCCGGAGTAGCGCTCCTGATTGTGCAGACCGACCTTGACGTTATCCTCCACCGTCATGGTATTGAACAGGCGAATGTTCTGGAAGGTACGGGCAATACCCATGCGGTTGACCTGATAGACCGACTTGCCCGAGGTGTCCTCACCATCGAGCAGGATGGTGCCATGCGTGGGCTGGTACACCTTGGTGAGCAGGTTGAAGACCGTGGTCTTGCCGGCACCGTTGGGGCCGATGAGACCGGCGATCTCGGTCTTGCCGATGGTTAGGCTAAAGTCGTCGACCGCCTTGAGGCCGCCAAACTCAATGCCCAGGTGGATGCACTCGAGCGCCGGGCGCTGGCCCAGGTCGCGGTCGGGGACAATGGCGCCAGAAGGATACGGGACCATCTTGCCCTTGTTGAACTCAAACTTACTGGGCATCGGCTGCCACCTCCTTCTTGGGAGCAAAGCGATCCTTAATGCGTGCGAAGAACGCCTTGAGCTGCGGGTTGTTGGTAAAGATCATGACCAGAATCAGCACGATGGCGTAGATGAGCATGCGGTAGTCCGAGAACTGACGGAGCAGCTCAGGAAGCACGGTGAGCAGCGCTGCCGCGATAACGGAGCCGCGCATGTTGCCCAGACCGCCCAGAACCACGAACACCAGAATGAGGATGGACGTGTTGAAGTCGAACTTGGTGGCGGAGAGCTGCGAGAAGTTACCGCCAAAGAGGGCTCCGGCAGCACCGGCGAGGGCGGCGGAAACCACGAAGGCGATCATACGGTACTGGGTGACGGAGATGCCCACGGACTCGGCGGCGATCTTGTTATCGCGCACGGCCATGATGGCACGACCGGTACGGCTGCGGACCAGGTTGAGCACGATTACGAGCGCGACCATGACCAGGATGGCACCGGCGAGGAAGGTCGAATAGGTCGACACGCCCGAAGCGCCCTGGGCGCCCTTGATGATGGCGGTGCCGTCCTCGAGCAAGTGCAGGTCGTCGATCGTGGAGTTGCCCGTGATGTTAAAGATCACGTGCAGGCCGCGAGAGTCGACGCCCACGATAAGGCAAGTGACGATCTCTTTGATGATCTCGCCAAAGGCCAGCGTCACGATGGCCAGGTAGTCGCCGCTCAGGCGAAGGACCGGGATGCCGATCAAGAAGCCCAGGATGGCTGCGGCGATAGCACCGACCACGATGCTGATGATGAGGCGCACCGGATCGGAGGGAACGGCGCTCTCGAGGGCGACCGCGGTGACGATGCCCGTGTAGGCACCGACACTCATAAAGCCCGCGTGGCCCAGCGACAGGTCGCCCGCGATGCCGACGACGAGGTTAAGCGAGATGGCCATAACGATGTAGGCCGTAATGGGAACCAGCTGACCGGCGATCATGCGCGGGATCATGTGGTTGGACTGCATAAAGAACACGATGGCAAAGGCCACGATGCACATGGCGTACGTGACAAAGTCGTGACGCGTCTGTTTGTCTTTAAGGAACTTCATAACGCTCACCTACACCTTCTCGGGGACGTACTTGCCCAAGAGGCCGGCAGGCTTGACGAGCAGGACGATGATCAGAACACCAAAAACGATGGAGTTGGCAAGGCTCGTGGAAATGTAAGCCTGTGCCATCGCCTCGATGATGCCGATGAGAATGCCACCGACAAAGGCGCCGGGGATGGAGCCGATGCCACCGAAGACGGCGGCGTCGAAGGCCTTGATGCCAGGCATGGCGCCCGTCGTGGGCTGCAGCACCGGCGAATAGGAGCAAAGGAGCACGCCAGCGATGGCGGCAAGGGCAGAACCGATGGCGAACGTCATCGAGATGGTGCGGTTGACGTTGATGCCCATGAGCTGAGCGGCGGCCTTGTCCTCGGACACGGCGCGCATGGCCTTGCCCATCTTGGTCTTACCTGTAAAGAACATCAGGCCGGCCATGATAACCAGGCAGGCGACGATGGTGACGAGCGAGACGGCGCTTACGTTGAACTTGGCCAAGAACTCCGGCACCTGGAAGGTGACGAGCGAAGTGAAGTTCTTGGGCGTGGCGCCCCACAGAAGCTGCGCGGCGTTCTGCAGGAAGTAAGACACGCCGATAGCCGTGATCAGAACGGCCAGCGGGCCTGCTTGGCGCAGCGGCTTATAGGCCAGACCCTCAATGAGAACGCCGAGAACCGTGCAGACCACACAAGAAAGAATTACAGATACCCAGCCCGGGAGGCCGAGATACGACGTGGCGCAGAACGAGACATAGGCACCGACCATGATGACGTCGCCGTGAGCGAAGTTCAGCATCTTGGCGATACCGTAGACCATGGTGTAGCCCAACGCGATGATGGCGTAGACGCTGCCCATGGACAGGCCGTTGACCAGGTATTGGATAAAGACCGTCATGTTCCACATCCCCCTTTCGAATAGGTTTCCAGTTGATGTATGAAACAGGGACGTTACATCGTCCCTAGATACCAAGCAAGCAGGGAAGGCCAAAACCTCCCCTGCTTGGGATCAAAACCGCTCTATGTAAGGCGGTCAATTAGGCCTGTACGTACTTGCCGTCGGTGATGACGTACGCCGTGGGCTCCTTCTGGACCTGGCCCTTATCGTTCCAGGTGAGCTTGCCGGTCAGACCGTCAACGGTAATCTTGAGCATAGCCTTGGACAGCTTCTCGGCGACCTCGGTCGGGTCGGCGTCGACACCAAGACCGGCCTCCTTGAGGGCCTCGGCCACCGCGTGCACGCCATCGTAGGCGTCGGCGGCAAACTGGTCGGGGGTATCGCCGTACTTATCCTTGTAAGCGTTGACGAAGTCGGCGTTCTTCTCGTCGTCGGCGGAGAACGGGGTCATGAGCAGCAGACCCTCAGCAAGAGAGGTATCGAAGCCCTCAACGCCCAGGATGCCGTCCATGCCGTCGCAGCCCATCATCTTGACGTCGTAGCCCATGTCCTTGGCGTTCTTGAGCAGGACGGACGCCGGCGTGTAGTAGATCGGCGCAAAGATCATGGTGGCGCCGGCCTGCTTGGCCTTGGTCAGCTGGTTCGTAAAGCTCGTGGCGGAGTCGTCCTTAAAGGTCTCCTCGTCAACAATCTCGAGCTTGGACTCAGCGGCCTGGGCCTTAAAGGAATCTGCGATGCCCGAAGAATAGGCGTCGCCGGAGTTATAGAACAGCACGAACTTCTCGTCCGCATACTTCTGCGCCAGGAACTTGGCAGCGTTGACACCCTGGTTGGGGTCGGTGAAGCAAACCTGGAAGACGCAATCCTTGCCGTCGGTGACGTCCTCGGAGGACGCGGACGGGGTGATCATGAACGTCTTGGGGTCGTTACCGCACTCGGCGGCAACGGCAACCGACGCACCCGTGGTGGTCGGGCCGACGAGGGCCTGCATGCCCCAGTCGAGCAGGGTATTGAAGGCGTTGACGGCCTTCTCGCCGTCGGCCTGGTCATCCTCGGCCTTGCTGGCAAGCGGCAGCTCCTTGGTCGAGAAATCCTTGCAGCCAAGCTCGACACCCTGGGTAACGGACTTGCCGTAGGACGCGTTGGCACCGGTCAGCGGGCCGATGGTGCCGATCTTAAACGAAGCGTCGCCCGAAGCGGAACCGCTATCGCCGCCGTTGGAGGAGCAGCCGGCTAGAATGGACATCGCCCCCAGACCTGCTGCGCTCGCGATAACGCTCCTGCGATTCATAACAGGGTTCAATGACTTACCGGTGAGGCTCGACATGCGGCTCTCCTCTCAAATCTCGTCGGGTTTCGGTTACCCAACAGGCCATCCTTCGCCGTGTTCGGCGTTCGCAAAATAGTAGACGCTTTAGTTGAGAAAAGTGGCGATTATTTCAACTTTTCTTTTGTTTTGTCCGTTTATCCATAATTATGCGTATTTCTATTGGTTTATGCAGTTTAGCCACTTTATTGTGTGAAAGTAATGTTTCCATTCTGTTACAAGCGTCCCTGCCCTGATTAAAACAGCCTCACCGGTAGCGCTTTATGCGCACTTAGGCGGCGATGTACTTGCCGTCCTGGATCACATAGGCTGTAGCGGGCTTCTCGACTTGGCCCTCGTCGTTCCACGTGAGCTCGCCCGTCAGGCCCTCGATCTTGATCTTGCGCATGGCCTTGGCAAGATCGCCGGCAATGTCGGCGCCGTCGGCCGTGATGTCGATGTCTGCCTTATCGATAGCCTCGACAATCGCATGGACGCAGTCATAGGCATCGGCGGCAAACTGGTTGGGCGTCTCGTCGTAGGCGTCCTTATATGCCTTGACGAAGTCGGCGTTCTTCTCATCGTCGGCAGAGAACGGGGTCATGAGCAGCACGCCCTCGGCAAGAGAGGTGTCGAAGCCCTCAACGGAGAGCAGGCCGTCCATGCCGTCGGTACCCATGAGGGTCATGTCGTATCCCATGTCCTTGGCGTTCTTGAGCAAAACGGACGCCGGCGTGTAGTAGATCGGCGCAAAGATGAGCGTGGCGCCGGCCTCCTTGGCCTTGGTGAGCTGGTTGGTAAAGCTCGTGGAGGAGTCGTCCTTAAAGGTCTCGGTATCGACGATATCAAGTTTGGACTCCTTGGCCTGCTCGGCAAAGGCATCGGCAACACCCGAGCTGTACGTATCGCCGGAGTTGTAGAACAGGGCGATCTTGGCGTCTGCATACTTCTCGGCCAAAAACTTGGCAGCACTCGCGCCCATGGTGGGGTCGGTAAAGCAAACCTGGAAAACCGTGGTCTTGTCCTTGGTGACGTCGAGGGACGAAGCAGAGGGCGTGACCATGAGCATATCGTCGGCGATCTCGCCCGAGACAGCGACGGCGGCACCAGTCGTGACGGGGCCGACGAGCGCCTGCATGCCCCAGTCGCACAGGGTATTGAAGGCGTTGATAGCCTTCTCGCCGTCGGCGACGTCATCCTCGGACTTAAGCGAGAGTTTGAGGTCCTTGGTCGAGAAATCCTTGGCGGCAAGCTTGGCACCCTTCTCGGCCGAAACGCCATAGGTTGCCGCGGCGCCGGTCAGAGGGCCGATGACACCGATCTTGAAGGTCTTGCCGTCATCGGCGGAGCCGCCGTCTGAGCCACCCGACGAGCAACCAGCGAGTGCGGCGGTGCTGCCGAGCGCCGCAGCGCCGGCGAGAAAGTTCCTACGGCTGAGCGTGCTGTTGATGTTGAACATGGTGTCCCCCTTTTCGCTGGCCGCGGTGCGGCCGTCTTGCGGTACAGGGCAAACCTTATGGTTCAAACGTTGACAGTTTGTTACGGAACTTCGTTTGTAGCGAGCGTGTTTCCAATGTTTCCGCAGCGTTTCGGGGGTGCCGTTTTGTGCGACTCCTGTTGCCTGGCGAGCACGCGCCCTCGGTTCACGCTAGAATGCACTCAACCTTTAAGCGGTTAATCCATCCATAAGATGCACGAAGGAGCTATCTATGAGCGAACCCCTGCGCACCGTGAACGTCGGCCTCATCGGTCTGGGAACCGTCGGCGGCGGCGTGGCCCGTCTGATCAAGAGCCACCACGATGAGTACCTGGCCGCCTACGGCATCGACCTTAAGCTGACCCGCGCCTGCGCGCTTGCCTGGGAGCAGGCCGAAGCCGCCGGTATTGAGCGCGAGGCCTTTACGAGCGACTGGCACGACGTCGTCACCGACCCCGCCGTCGACATCGTCGTCGAGCTCATCGGCGGTGAGCACCCCGCGACCGAAATCTTCACCACCGCCTTCGAGAACGGCAAGCACGTCGTCTCTGCCAACAAGGCCCTGCTGGGCCGTCACGTCGAGACGCTTGCCGAGAAGGCACGCGCGTGCGGCGTGCAGATTAAGTGCGAGGCCAGCTGCGGCGGTGGCATCCCCATCGTGAGCACGCTCGAGCATGACCTGGTGGGCAACAAGATCCTGACCATCGCCGGCATTCTCAACGGTACCACCAACTATATCCTGTCGCGCATGGACGCCGAGGGCGCCGATTACGCCGATGTGCTTGCCGACGCACAGGCCAAGGGCTATGCCGAGGCCGATCCGTCCGCCGACGTCGACGGCTTCGACGCCGCCAGCAAGACGGCCATCCTCGCCTCCATCGGTTTTGGCACCCGCGTTACCACCGACGATGTGTACCAGCAGGGTATCCGTACCATCGGCGCCGAGGACATTGCCCAGGCCCGCGAGCTCGGCTACACCATTAAGCTGCTCGGCATCGCCCGCAACGCCGACGCCGGCGTCGACGTCCGCGTGCATCCCACGCTGATCCCCGCCGACCACATGCTTGCCAAGGTCAACGGCGCCATGAACGCTGTCTACGTGGTAGGCGACGCCGTGGGTGAGACCATGTTCTACGGTGCCGGCGCAGGCTCCTTCCCCACCGCGAGCGCCGTCGTGGGCGACATCCTGTCGCTCTCCGAGCAGATCAGCCGCGGCGTGGCTCCGCTGCCCGAGATTGAGCCCTACGGTCACAACCTCGCCTTTAAGCCCATGGACGAGCTCCAGACCAAGTACTATGTGCGCCTGAAGGTCGCCGACCGCGTGGGCGCCCTGTCCGAGACGGTCGACATCTTTGCCAAGCACAACATCTCGATCTCGCTCATCAACCAGGTCGAGGACGGCAAATCGGGCGCCAGCGATACCTGCTCGGTCATCTTCCTGACGCACCGTGCGCTCGAGAAGGACGTCCAGGCTGCCGCCGCCGAGCTTGCCAGCGTCGACTGCGTGGCCGAAGTCGCCAACGTCCTGCGCATCGAGGACGTTGAGGCTTGGACCGAAGGCGTCATGGCCAACTAACCCAACGCTCGCCTAGCAATACGCGCCTTGAGGGCTCCCGTCCGATGTGGGACGGGAGCCCTTTTGTCTCCTGCCCCAAGCACAACGGCAGAGCACATTTGCGCGAGCCGCTCATCGGTAACGCGGGCTACCGTTCACCGATATGCAAACACGGCCGATTCCGGTTACGGCTACGCTGTGCTGCGAATGTCCGCCCGCGATGAGAGGAAATACCATGTTGCTCGAGGGCAAGAAAGCAATCATCACCGGAGGCACGCGCGGTATCGGCTATGCCATCGCCTGCCGTTTTATCGAGGAGGGCGCCGCCGTCACTGTCTTTGGCTCGCGTCAGGAGACCGCCGATGCGGCCGTTGAGAAGCTGGCAGCCGCCTATCCCGACGCCAAGGTCTGGGGTCGCTCCTGCGATCTCACCTCGCTCGAGGCCGTGACTGAGGCCTTTACGCAGACTGCAGCCGACATGGGCGGCTTGGACACGGTCGTCAACAATGCCGGTATCTCCCAGCGTTCACCCCTCTTGGACTACACGGCCGAGGAGTTCGCAAAGGTCATGGACCTTAACGTCGTCGCCGTCTTTAATGGCCACCAGGCTGCCGCCAAGATCATGACCGAGGCCGGCCACGGCGGCACCATCACTACCACAAGCTCGATGGTCGCCAAGTACGGCCAGCCCTCCGGCGTCGGTTACCCCACGTCCAAATTTGCCGTCAACGGCATGGTCCAGTCGCTCTCGCGCGAGCTTGCTCCCATGGGCATCCGCGTCAACGCCGTTGCCCCCGGCGTGACTAAGACCGACATGGTCGCCAACCTGCCCGAAGAGGTCATCAAGCCCATCATCGCCACCATTCCGCTGGGTCGCATGGGCGAGCCCGAGGATGTCGCCAACGCCTTTGTTTTCCTGGCGAGCGACATGTCCTCCTATGTCACGGGCGCCGTACTCCCCGTCGACGGAGCCGCCCGCTCCTAAGGGTCACAGGCTTTTGCCCCAGCCTTCTACAGAGCCCTACGCAAAAGGCGCGCTGTCTGCATCGATTGCAGGCAGCGCGCCTTCCTTTATTTAGACGGAACCCGCCCGCATCGTGGACGCGGCGCATCTTCTT
>CABUBS010000013.1 GCA_902489855.1 uncultured Collinsella sp. | reverse complement strand
GTGTCGACGTCGTCGCGGGATACATCGAGCCGCACGAACGTCCGGCAACTGCCCATCTTGCACAAGGGCTTGAGAACGTGCCCTGTAAACTCATCGAACACAACGGCATTACGCTCAACGAGTTCGATCTAGATGCGGCTATCGAACGCGCCCCTCAGCTCATCCTTGTCGACGAGCTCGCCCATACGAATGCGCCGGGGTCTCGCCACGACAAACGCTATCAAGACGTCGAGGAACTTCTACATGCGGGCATCGACGTCTATACAACCGTGAACGTTCAGCATATCGAGAGCCTAAACGACATGGTTGCATCCATCACCGGCGTTGTCGTGAGCGAACGAATCCCCGACCGTATCTTCGATGATGCCGACCAGGTCGAGCTCGTCGACATAGAGCCCGAAGACCTACTTGAGCGCCTTCGCGCCGGCCTCGTCTACCGTCCCGCACAAGCCGACCGAGCGCAACAGCATTTTTTTACCGTCGAGAACCTCACCGCACTCCGAGAAATCGCGCTGCGCCGCTGCGCCGATCGCACCGGCCACCTCACAGACGCCGCACGCGTGCTGGGAAACCGTGACTACTACACCAAGGAGCGTATCTTAGTCTGTGTCTCCCCGGCGCCGACCAATCCCCGCATCGTCCGTGCCGCCGCACGCATGGCGAAAGCGTTTCGCAGCGAGCTCGTCGCCCTGTTCGTAGAGAGCCCGCGCACGCAAGCCATGAGCGATGATGAGCGCGCCAAGCTTGCAGCCAATATCGCCCTAGCCGAGCAGCTCGGAGCACATATGGAAACCGTCTATGGCGACGACGTCGCGTTTCAGATCTCCGAGTTCGCGCGCCTGTCGGGTATTTCGAAGATCGTCATGGGGCGCACGGGCGAGCGCAGCAGCGTCCGTCAGACCCTCTTCGGCCGCAAATCTCTCGTAGAACAGCTCATAACATTCGCCCCGAACCTCGACATTTACATCATTCCAGACCAGTCGACTCCGCCCTCCCGGCCCAAAGGACGCCGCCGTGCGCTCTCCCTGCAGCCGCCCAGCAGCCGAAACGTACTTCGCACGCTGGCCCTCTCTCTTGTCGCCACGGCAATCGGCACGGCTTTTCGCCATCTGGGATTTGCCGATTCCAGCATCATATCCCTCTATATCCTCACGGCCCTGTTGACCGCCGTCACCACGACGGGGCGTATCTGCACGATCGTATCGAGCGTGCTCTCTGTAGTGCTTTACAACTTCTGCTTCGTCACGCCTCTGTTTTCGCTTGCCAGCTACGACCGAAGCTATCTGGTCACGTTCGGCATCATGTTCGCTACCGCTATGGTCGCCGGCGAGTTAACTGCGCGCATCGCCGACAACGCCCGTACCTCCGCCGAGAACGCATTCAAAACGCGTGTACTCCTCGAAACGAACCAGCTCTTGCAGCAAGCCCATAGCGCGGAGGAGTGCGCCCGCGTCGCCATGAACCAACTCGTCAAACTGCTAAAACTCGACGTGGTCTTCTACCCCGCCGAACACGGCACGCTCGGCAAGGCGCTCTATGAGTCCGCTGGCACCGAAAACCGATCCGCGTCGCTGCTCACCGACTACGAGCGCGCCGTTGCAACCTGGACCTACACCAACAACAAGCGCGCGGGCGCAAGCACGCGGACCCTGCCTGAGGCGCGCTGTCTCTACCTCGCGGTTCGCACCGGCGACAAGGTATTCGGTGTCATCGGCATCGCCCTGGAGGGGCGCGAGATCGAAGCCTTCGAGCATTCGATCGTCCTATCTATCGTAGGCGAATGCGCCTTGGCGCTCGAAAGCGACCGGGCGGCGCAAGAGCGCGAAGAGGCTGCGGTTTTGGCGAAAAACGAGCAGCTGCGCGCCAACCTTTTGCGCTCCATCGGCCACGATTTGAGGACACCCCTCACGGCTATATCCGGATCTGCGGCAATCCTTCGGAAGAGCGACGAGAAGCTCAGCCTCGAACAACGCTGCGATCTTGCCGATGCCATCTACGACGACTCCCTCTGGCTTATCGATACCGTGGAAAACCTCCTCGCCATCACACGCGTCGAGGACGGCACCATTCGCCTCAACTTAACATCCGAGCTCATCGACGAGGTCATCGAGGCCGCCCTCAGCCATGTCGCCCAAGCATCGCATGGACGTGCCGTCACCATCGAGCACACTGACGACATCCTGCTGGTACGCATCGACGTCCATCTCATCATGCAGGTGCTTACGAATCTCATCATGAACGCCTTCAAATACACGCCCGAGGACTCGACTGTCACCATTAGCGCACGTCGCGAGGGTGAGTTCATCGTGGTGGACGTCGCAGACGATGGGCCGGGTGTAGCAGACTGCGACAAGCCTCATATCTTTGAGCGCTTCTTCACCTCAAGCAATACGCGGCCCGTGGATTCGCGTCGAAGCATCGGCCTTGGGCTGTCGCTCTGCCGCTCCATCGTGGAGGCGCATGGCGGCGTCATCGAAGTTCGCGACAACCACCCCCATGGGGCCGTCTTCCGTTTTACCCTGCCTGCCGAGGAGATCGAGATTCATGAATAATGCCGCTAAGCCACGCGTCCTCTTGGTCGAAGATGACCTGACCGTTCAAAACCTCGTTTCGACCGCGCTTGACCTTCACGGCTATGTCGTGAGCAAGGTTTGCAACGGCCAGGCCGCCATCATGGATGCGGTGTCGCACGGCCCCAGCCTCATCATGCTCGACCTCGGCCTTCCCGACATTGACGGTATCGAGGTCATCACGAAGATCCGAAGCTGGTCGGCAGTCCCCATTATCGTCATTTCGGCGCGCGCCGAAGATTCCGACAAGATTGCAGCACTTGACGCAGGGGCAGACGACTACCTCACCAAGCCCTTTTCTGTGGATGAGTTGCTCGCGCGCGTCCGTGCGAATTTGAGGCGCTCCTCGATGGCGTCGAGCGAGTCGACAGAAGCGAGCACGTTCGACAACGGTCCGCTGCATATCGACTACGCCGCGGGATACGCTACGAAAGACGGACGCGAGCTCTCGCTCACCCCAACCGAGTACAAATTGCTCGTCCTTCTGGCGAAAAACGTCGACAAGGTGCTCACCCACACCTTCATCACCCGCGAGATATGGGGCACGAGCTGGGACAGCGATCTGGCGAGTCTGCGCGTGTTCATGCGCACCCTGCGCAAGAAGATCGAGGCAGACCCCTCTCACCCCAAGATGATTCAGACGCACATGGGTGTCGGGTACCGCATGCAGCGTCTCTAGCCCACCCCACAAAAGTGAAAAAACGCCCCGCGAGCGGATGCTCGCGGGGCGTTTGGATGTCAGGCCTTATTTGATACCGCGGCCCAAGTCTTCGGCGATTTTGTCTACGCCCTTAAGTGCAGCGCACGTCTTTTTGTTGGAGCAATGCCCCGTACAAACGCCACCCTGAGCGCAGTCGGCGCAGGTGCCCTTGCGGTAGATGCGCACGCATACCGCGACAAACGCAACGCCGATAACAGCCAGTACAACAATATCGATAGGTGCCATAGCAAGCCTCCTCTAGTTAACCACCACTTACTTTACCCCATTCTCCACCTACCAAAAAGGGACAGGTTTGTTTTGGTCGGTTTTATCTGCGGAAACGCCACATCTCTCCCACCAAAAAGCCCGAGTGTCGCTGGGACACCCGGGCTCGTGGAAAGGGGTTAATCCTTATTCGGACTTAAGCGGAAACTGCGGCGGAAGCAGTGTTGGTCTCGTCCTCATCGGTCCATGCATGCTTGGGCATGGGTCGGAAAATCTGGAAGAGCATCGCAACCAGCAGCACAATGGCCACAACCGTCCAGATACCAAACTGCCCAAGGACAAGCAGGTTGTAGAACTGGTTGATGAACAGGCCGATCACCCAAGCGAAGGCGCACTCGTAGCCGATGGCAATCGCGGTCCACTTGCCAGAGTCCATCTGGTTGCGGATGGTGCCAATGGCGGCAAAGCAAGGAGCGCACAGCAGGTTGAAGGCGCCGAAGGCAACGCAAGCGCCCATGGTGGGGAACATGCCGGCAAACGCGGTCCACAGGCTCGGGTCGGTCTCGCCCGCGTCGGCGACGGACAGCAGCGAGCCGGCGGTGGCGACGACGTTCTCCTTGGCGACGAGGCCAGAGACGGTCAGTGCGGTTGCCTGCCAGGTGCTAAAGCCGAGCGGGGCGAAGATCCAAGCGACCAGGTTGCCCAGCATGGCGAGCACGGAGTAGTCCATGAACTCCTCGGGGATGCCGTCCATCGCAGGCAGGAAGCCAAAGGAACCGTTGTAGCTACCAAAGTTGGACAGGAACCAAACCACGACAGTGGACGCGAAGATGACCGTGCCGGCCTTCTTGATAAAGGCCCAGCAGCGCTCCCACACGTGCAGCGCCCAAGAGCGGATCGCCGGGAAGTGGTAGGCAGGAAGCTCCATAACAAACGGCGTCGGGCGGCCGGCGAAGAGCTTGGTCTTCTTGAGCATGAGGCCCGAGGCGATGACGGCAAAGACGCCCAGGAAGTAGAAAAGCGGGCTGATCCACGCGGCGGTGGTAGAAGAATCGCCGATGATGGAACCCATGAGCAGGGCGATGATCGGCAGCTTAGCGCCGCAGGGGATGAACGTGGTAGTCATGACCGTCATGCGGCGGTCCTTCTCGTTCTCGATGGTCTTGGTAGCCATGACGCCGGGGACGCCGCAGCCCGAAGACACGAGCATGGGGATGAACGACTTACCGGACAGGCCAAAGCGGCGGAACACGCGGTCCATGATGAAGGCAACGCGGGCCATGTAGCCGCAGTCCTCCAGGAAGGACAGCATCACAAAAAGCAGGAACATCTGCGGCACAAAGCCGAAGATGGCGCCCAGGCCGCCGACGATACCGTCACAGACGAGCGAATCGACCAGGCCACCGTCCTCGGTGCCACCCGCCACAAGTGCGTCGTGGACCATGGTGGTAATACCCGGAACATAGGGGCCGTACTGCGCCGGGTCGACCGAGTCGGCATTGTCGCCCGCAGCCTCGACAGCCTCATCGTAAGCGTCGCGGCCCTGGCCGAGCACATACCAACCGTCGGTACCAAAGAGCTGGTCGTTGGTGAAGTCGGTCACCGTGCCGCCCAAGGTAGAAACGGCGATGTAGTACACGCAGAACATGATGACGACAAAGATCGGCAGGCCCAGAATACGGTTGGTAACCACGCGGTCGATCTTCTCGGAGGTGCTCATCTTGGCCGGGGCCTTGGTGAGGCACTCGTCGATGATGTGCGCGATCACGCCGTAGCGCTCACCGGTGATGATGGACTCGGCGTCGTCATCGCAATCCTGCTCGCACTGGGCGACCAGCTGCTCTACGCGAGCGGCCTTCTCCTTGGTGAGGTTGATGAGCTTGCAGGCGTCCGCGTCGCGCTCAAACAGCTTGACAGCGTAGTAGCGGCGCTTGTTAGCGGGAACGCTCGCCGGCAGATTGTTCTCGATGTGGTCCAGAACGTCCTCGATGGAGGAATCGAACTTGTGCTCCGGCACCTGGCCCTTAGAAGCAGCGGACTTCTTGACTTGCTCGAAAAGCTCCTTGATGCCCTTGTTCTTAAGAGCCGAGATCATCATAACCGGGCAGCCGAGCTTCTTGGAGAGCTTGTCCGTGTCGATCTTGTCGCCGTTCTTCTCGACCAAGTCGGCCATGTTGAGGGCGACGACCACGGGCAGGCCGGTCTCGATAACCTGAAGCGCCAGGTACAGGTTACGCTCGAGGTTGGTGGCGTCGACCACCTGGACGACTACATCGGGCTCGCCACTCATGAGGTAATCGCGCGAGCACTGCTCCTCGGGGCTGTAGGGGGAAAGCGAGTAGATGCCAGGGAGGTCCGTGATGGTAACGTTCTTGTCGCTTAGGAGCTTGGCTTCCTTTTTCTCAACCGTGACGCCGGGCCAGTTGCCAACGTAGCCGTTGGCGCCGGTAATCAGGTTGAAAAGCGTGGTCTTGCCGCAGTTGGGGTTACCCGCCAGCGCGACATGGATCTGAGAATCCGCCATTCAATCCTTCTTCCTTGTGTGCCTGCGCTGCTTTCTCCGCGCAGGCTGGATAATGTGCTTCAAAGTTGCAGCATCAAGTTAGAAAAACCTAACTTTATCTGCAGAAATATACGCCTCGGGCCCTTACTGGACCTCGACGACGGCCGCCTCCTCCTTGCGGATGGAAAGCTCGTAGCCGCGCACGTTGATCTCGACCGGATCACCGAGCGGTGCAACCTTCACGACCTTGAACGAAGTGCCCTTGATGAGCCCCAGGTCCATAAGGTGGCGGCGAAGCGCACCCTCACCGTGAAGCTTGACGATGGTGGAGCTCTCGCCCACCTTAACGTCACCCAACGTCTTCATCCTCTTGTCCCCCTTTCGGTTTTTATGAAATGCTGCGGACTAACCGACGGTCATGATGTGCATGGCAACCTTGGAATCGATGCCAAAGCGTGCGCCCAGCACCGTGACGATGATATTGGCACCACTCGAGCTCACCACGTGGATTTCGTTGCCCTCGACAAAGCCGAGGTCCTTGAGGTGGTGTTTCATGTCCTCATTGCCCTTTACACGAGACACGCGCACGGTTTCGCCCGCTTTTACCATCGAAAGCGGCATGGCCGGCATCTGCGGTCCGCAAGACATGAGTTGCTCCTAACGTCAGTTCGTCCTCAACATCGACGCGTAAAAAGTTAACCACGTCTATGTTCGCTATAGTAAACTAGCACGTGGTTAACTTTTTGGAAAGGGTCCCCATTCAGATTTCGAAAAAGTTTCCTATATGAAACAAAAAGGCGCGGCAAAGGACCATCCTTTACCGCGCCCTATCATGCTTAGAGCGAGAGATTTCTGATCGATGTGACACAGGAGGCCTCATCCACGCCCGAAACGCGGAACACGATGTCCTCGCCACATTCGCCACAGAGTGCCATGAGCCCTATAACGTCGCGGCCATCGACATGACGATTGCCAATCGAAACCGACACGTCACTACGATGCTTGGCGATAATGTCATAAAGCAGCGCAACCGGGCGGGCATGCAATCCCAACGGATCTTTAATCGTCTTTGTAAACTCGACCATGTCCCCTCCCACGACATCGCACATTCGGCCGGCAAACCCAGCCACGTGGTAGCTATTGTAGCGTTAGATGCTTGTCGAGAGCTCCTCTGAACACCTCGTGGGCAAAAAGTGGCAAATATGAGTACTGCCACCAATTTAGTAGCAGCAAAATCGAGAGCAAATTGCCTAATTTGAGCGATTCGAAGAGGTTGAAAGCTGTCAAACGCCCTTTAAAGGGGGTTAGATAAATTGATTGTGAGCCCATTTTCGCTCAAAACAGACCGAAAAATATGGCACCTTTTTTGCAGCAGTACTCATATTTGGCATTTTTTGAACACGGGGTCCAAAACCATGCCCCAAAACACAAAAGGAGGGGCCTCGTAAGGCCCCTCCTTAGGAAAGGGAATCGATTTATTCCACAGCCGTAGATTAATCCTAGCCGCTACTCCATCATGTCGAGGACGGAGGGGCGCAGCTCGCT
The DNA here is from genome assembly GCA_902489855.1 of uncultured Collinsella sp. Classification (GTDB taxonomy): domain Bacteria; phylum Actinomycetota; class Coriobacteriia; order Coriobacteriales; family Coriobacteriaceae; genus Collinsella. Next base: position 12,045 of record CABUBS010000013.1, on the reverse strand, counting down.
CTCGGCAGCCTCGGGATCGGTCTCGCGCAGACGGTTGATATAGCGGTTGTACCACATCACGGCAAGGCCCAGGAAGACAACCACACCGCCAACGTTGTAGACCAGCGTCAGCCACAGCGGCTGATCGAGCGGAATTGTGCCGCAAATAAGCACGAAGCAGAAGACCACAAGCAGGAATGCAGCAATGACCAGGCCAAAGGCACGCGAGCCCATGCGGAAGCCACGGGGAGCAGCGTCGAAGTTCTTGCGCAGCATAAAGTAGGCAAGCAGGATCAGCAGCGGCGGGAGCAGAGCGGTGGCAGCCGTCATGTTGGTGACAATCATGAGCAGGTCGTCGAGGTTACCAGAGCCCAGGGCCGGGATGATCAGGATGGGGACGACGATGGCGAACTGCAGCCAAGCGGCGCGGGCAGGAATGCCGTGCTCGTTGAGCTCGACGATCTTGCTACCAAAGACGCCCTTGGGGATCTCGGTGAAGAAGACCTTGATGGGAGCGGAGGTCCACATCATGAGGGAACCCAGCGTAGCGGCGAGAAGGATCAGGCCGATGACGCGCGTGGACACTTCCATGGGAATGCCAAAGTGGGCAAAGACAGCGCCGAACACGTCGAAGATGCCGGTGGAGATGGCAACGCCGCCCTCGGAGATGAACAGGTTAACCAGCAGCGAAGCGCCTGCATACAGAAGGCCGATGGTCAGGCCGGCGATAACGACGGTGCGCACGAAGGCCTTGACGCCACCCTTGAGGTCGTTAAGGAACACGCCGACAGACTCAGCGCCGCCAACGCCCTGGATGATCCAGGCAAGCGTACCGAAGAAGCCCCACATAGTGGCGAAGTTGCTCATGTCGGGAGCCATGTTGGCGGGAGTAGGAGCCGTAGCGAACTCAACGCCGCCAAAGGCAGCAGCCAGGGACAGCAGGATGAACACGGCAGTCAGGCCGAGAGCCGCGGTCGAACCGAAGGAGGAAATAGAGCCGATCCACTTAGCGCCCTTGGTCGAAACCCACGTGGCAATAGCAAAGACGACGATCTCAATAATGGTGATCCACAGCTGCGAAAGCTCAGCATTGGCACCAAAGAACACGTAGCTCGCGTAGATGATGACATTGGGCAGGACGGACGCGAAGTAGAACAGGTTGACGAACCAGTAGCTAAACGCCGTCAGAAACGCCCAGCGGCCGCCCATCGAGGTCTTGACCCAGGCGTACACGCCCGACTCGGAGTCCTTGTTGAGGCCGACGAACTCGGCGGTAACCAGGGTATAGGGGACAAAGTACAAAAGCGTGGCGAAGAAGAACGACGGCGCAGCTGCCAAGCCGATGGCCGCGTTGTTGTTGATGATGTTCTTGATACCGAACACGGCGGCGACCGTCATGCCCAGCAGAGCGAACGAACCGATCGTTCCTCGTTTTTCAGAGCTCATAAGCCCTCCCAATCATCTATTAAATGTCATCTAAACCCGTCCGAGCAGCAAGTGCAAACACGGACGGCGCACCTGCTAAGGGGAATGGGGAAAAGGGAGTCAACAAAGCCATCCCCCTTAACGGCGCGAAGCAAACGTCCAAACGGACGAATACTACTTGTTGGGGAAGGAATAACCTTCGACCGTCACGTGCAGTACCACGACGCGGGGATCCGAAGCCTCGGCGATAACACGGTAAGCTTCGTCGATCTCGACGACAGCAACGCCGCCGGCGGGAATCGTCACAGTCTCCCCCGTACCCTCAAAGCGCTCGCGATCATCGATATCGCTGTAGGCGCGGGTGCAGGTGAGGCCTGCCTTGGGGGCAACCTCGACAGTCAGGTCGCCGTCGAGCGGGGCGAGCACGGCATGATAGCGACGGTGACCGACCAGATCGGCGGTAGCGGCCTCGCGGGCATAGACCCACCAGTACACCAACGAGTCGCCGATGGAGTAAGCCACGTCGTGCTGCAGATCAGCAACACCATCGAGCGCCTGGCCGGTGCGCATCCACTTCTTGACGGACTTCATCTGAGCGTCGAAATCGGCGCGCGAGTTAAAGACATGCATGGCTTATGCCTCCTTAATGGGTGCCAGCGCCTGAGCCAGATCGGCAGACGTCAGCGGTCGCAGGGACACCTCAAAGCTGAAGCTCTCAAAACGGGTGCGATAGGAATCGAGCACCTCGGAACCCCAAGAGTTCGAGCCAAGGCCGAGCAGCTGGTCGTTGATGTTGACCGTGACCGTATCGCCCTTGACAAGGTCGTAGACGTGCTTGGCGTTATCGATGGCCTCGCAGCTATAGGGCCATGCCGAGAATGAGAACGGGTTGGAGGCGGCGTCAGCCGGACGGGTCACCAGCACGCCGTCGCCATGGCTAGAGCGCAGAGCAACCCAGCGGGTACCCTCGCGGTTGGCGCAGTCCTGAGGCATAACGTAGGGCGTGAACATGTCGTCGACCGTGGTGCGGTAATGACCGACCGGGTTGGCGCGCAGCGAGTCCGGATAGTTCTCGCCCGGGCCGTGGCCATACCACTCGACGGCGCGATCGCAACCGGGAACCTCGAAGGAGATGCCGATGCGCGGGATAATGTCCGAATAGTCGCCGTAGGGCTCGCCGGAAACCTTGAGGTCGACGCGGCCACTCGGAAGCACGGTATAGACGAGCTCGACGCGCATGCCGAACGCGCGGACGGGAGGAGCAATACGCTGGCTCACGGTAACGACGACCGCATTGCCGTCCTGCTTCCAAGTAACCTTGCGGGTAGACGTCTGCATCACATCGATGAAGTTGTCCTTCCACAGGGAGTCATACTCTTGGGCGTGGTTGTCGACGAGCGGATGCCAAAAACCAACCTGGGGACCAGAGGCCATGACGTCGCGGCCGGATGCCTTCCACTCGCTCACGGTACCGTTGACCTTGCTGAAGGTCAGCTCGCCGTTGAGGGAGTGAATGTGGATCTCCTGCTCGGTCTCCTCGACCGTAAGCTCAGGACGAGCGGGGGCAGCGATGGCCGGCGCCGGATGGTTGGCGATGGCAAACTGGCTAGCACCCAACTGGAACATCGGCTCGCACCAGACGTGAGCGGCCATGGTGTAGGCGCGCACGGTCAGCAGGGTCTCGCCTACCGCGGCCTCGTGAATCACTAGCGGAAGCTGGACGGACTCGCCGGGGGCAACCGCACCGGGCATGAGCGTCTTGCGGCAGACCACGTCGCCGTCCACCAGGGTCTCCGCCGACAGGCAGACATCCTCAAGGGTGGTAAACCAACGGTTGTTGGTGACGGTCAGCTCGCCCGCCTCGTCGTCGTAAGCCATGCGAACCGGGCAGATGACCTGACCATACTCAGTGAGGCCCGGGCTCGGCTGCTGCCAAGGGAACACCATGCCATCGATGCAGAAGTTGCTGTTGTTGGGGTAATCGCCGTTGTCGCCACCATACATATCGTAGGCAACGCCGTCCTCGGTCACAGCAGCCAAACCGTGGTCGCACCATTCCCAGATAAACTGGCCTTGGATGCAATCCCAGCGATCGAAGACCTCCTGATACTCGGACAGGCCTCCGGGGCCGTTGCCCATGGAGTGACCGTACTCGCAGTTGATGCGCGGCTTGGGGAATGGATGCTCACCAAAGTCGTTCATCTGCGACACACGGGAGTACATGGTGGAGATAACGTCGACGGTATCGGCGTTGCGGTCCTCCTCGTAATGGACCGGACGACCATCGAGCTCGTGAGCCTTGGCGTACATCGCGCGGATGTTGCAGCCATAGCCGCTCTCGTTGCCCATCGACCACATAATGATGCAGGCGTGGTTGCGCTCCTGCATCACCAGGCGCTCAATGCGGTCGACGTAGGCCGGCTCCCATGCCGGGTCGTCGGTGACCAGGGCGATATTGCCGATATTCTCGAAGCCGTGGCTCTCCATATCGGTCTCGGCGACCAGCATGATGCCGTACTCGTCGCACAGCTCGTAAAAGCGCGGGTCGTTGGCGTAGTGGGACGTGCGCACCGCGTTGATGTTGTGCTGCTTCATGAGCTCCAGGTCGCGGCGCATGCGATCGAGGCCCACGGCGCGGCCCTTGTGATCGTCGTGATCGTGGCGGTTGACGCCATGCATCTTAAAGTAAGTGCCGTTGAGGTAGATATGATTGCCCTCGACCGTCACCTCGGCAAGACCCTGGCGATGCGGGACGTACTCGCTGACCTGGTCACCGTCGTAGACCTCAAACGTAAGGTCATAGAGGAAGGGATCCTCGGGATTCCAGAAGTGGGCATCGGTCACGCTGCACTCGGCATGGCCGTCGACGCACTCACCCGTAGCCACCACGTTCTCGCCATCACTGAGCGTAAACACAACGCGGGTAGCTCCCTCGGCAACCGTATCGAGCGTGATCAGAGCGGCATCGCCCTCGCGGTGCGTGCGGAACCTAAAGTCGACCAGGTGTGCGGCGGGACGCTGCATAAGATACACATCGCGGAAGATGCCCGAGGCCCACCACATGTCCTGATCCTCGATATAGCTGCCATCGCTGTACTGCAGGACCTTGACCGCAAACAGGTTGTCGCCCTCGACGAGCGCGTCGGTCACGTCGAACTCGGCAGACAGGCGCGAACCCTTGGTCATGCCGATAAACTGACCGTTGACGTACAGCTCGCCATAGCTCTCGATGCCGTCAAAGCGAATGATCTCGCGAGCGCCGGCAGGAACGGCGGGAAGGTTGACGATGCGCTGGTACACGCCCGTGGGATCGTCAGAGGGAACGAACGGCTGATCCACCGGGAACGGAAAACCCTCGTCGGTGTAGGCAAGGTTGCCATAGCCGTCCACCTGCCACAGGTGCGGAACCTCCACGTGATCCCACTCGGGCTCGTACGTGGAAAGCTCCTCGTTAGAGACGGCAGCGGGGCCCTCAAAGAGGCGGAACTGCCACGAGCCGGACAGCTGGACAAACCCGCGCGACAGCTCGCGGCTGTACGTTGCAGCGAGATCGGCGGTCTCATAACCCATAAAGTACGCATGGGGTGCCAGGCGGTTCCTATGGGTGAGCGCTTGGTTTTCCCAATCGTTAATGGTGTCCATGGTGATGCTCCTTCGTCATCGTAGTGATTCTTGTGCAACCGGTTGTCCTTATCTTACGGGCGATGCAAAAAACTGTGCAACCGGTTGTCCGCTGAACGGTCGATTTGGTCGGGTTAACGGTGCAACCGGTTGTACAACCGCGACACTTATGTCACCCTGAGTATCGAAACTCAGCGCAAGACATCGTTCATGAGACCGCCGATCTCCGCCACGCCCGCTGATATCTCACCCATACGAGACGTATTCGATTGCGGCTTGGTTGCAAAACGACACCGGTCACCGGATATCATGAACGCTGTTCAGGCGCACTATAGTAAGCTGTATCCGCACCAGCCCGTATCAGCGACAACATCGACCGCATTCTCCAGGAGACGCCATGACCCAACCAGTTCGCACCGCACCTACGCTTGCCGAGGTTGCCGCAGCTGCCGGCGTGTCGCGCTCCACAGCATCGCGCGCTCTCAACGATTCGCCCCGCATTAGCGAGGAAACCAAAAGGCGCGTCCGCGCGGCGGCCAAGGAAGTCAATTTTGTCCCCAACGCTCGTGGCCGAGCGCTCGCTGTCGGGCGCACGGAAATCATCGCCGTGCTCGTGACCGAGCCCCTGAGTGAGCTCTTCAGCGACCCCACCTATAGCGAGTTTTTGAGCGGCATTACCGAGGAACTGTCGGAGTCGTCCTATCTGCCCGTTATCTTGCAGGCGTCTTCTACGCATGAGCGCAACCGCGCACGCGAGCACTTTGAGCGCCGCTCGTTCGACGCCGTGATCGACGTCTCCCCCTACAAGGGCAGCGAGCTGCTCGAGGTGCTGCGCGAGCTGGGCGTACCTACCGTGTTGTGCGGCCAGCTCGAGGGCCACCCCTATCGCGATGTGTTCTCGACGGTCTACTCTGACGACGAAGAGGGCGGACGCTTTGCAGCGCTCGCTATGAAGGAGCGAGGGCGCAAAGATATCGTCGCCGTGTTGGGACCGCAAGACAACCCCGCTGTTGTCGACCGCCTGCGCGGCTACCGTGCCGTCTTGGGCGAAGACCTCCCAGACGCAAACGTTATCTATACCGGCTGGAACAACGGAGACGGCTATCAGGCCATGCACCAGATCCTCGCGCGCGAGATTGCTTTCGATGGCGTGCTCTGCGGATCGGACCGTATCGCGGCTGGCGTCATCACCGCACTCAACGAGGCAGGCCTATCCGTTCCGGCGGACGTTTCTGTCGTCGGCTTCGACGATCACGAGATTGCGACGCGCTGCGTCCCCGCGCTCACGACCGTCCGCCAGCCCCTGCGCGAAGAAGGCCACATGGCCGCCAACATTGCGCTCGACATGATCAAGGGTGCCGAGCCCACCACCTCCGTGATGCACATGCAGCTGATCCAGAGAGACTCGCTATAAGAAACTGGGGCAGGCTTTCCGCCAGACAGTTGTTGCGGAAAGCCTGCCCCGTTTTGAGCGCTCATTCTGGGGCACAGTTTCCGTTAGACGGCTCAACCGGAAACTGTGCCCCATTATTTTGCCGAATTCTGGGTCGCGCTTTCCCAGAGGACCCCCTTTGGGAAAGCGTGACCCGTTCTGGACACAGATTCCGGGACGCACTTTCCGCGACGCCCGGTCATCCCAAGCCCTCACAATCTCGGCGCATAAAAAACGAGGAAAGGCACACGTCCTTCCCTCGTTGCAAGCAATATGTAGCCGCTCGCCTACATCAGGCGCAGGCTGACGTCCTTGAGCTGGGCGCCGGAAACGGCACTCGGGGCGCCCGACATGAGGTCGGAGCCACTGGCCGTCTTGGGGAACGCCATGACGTCGCGGATGGAATCGGAGCCGGTGAGCAGCATGCACACGCGGTCCAGACCCAGAGCGAAACCGCCCATCGGGGGTGCACCAAACTTGAGGGCCTCCATGAGGAAGCCAAACTGAGACTCGGCACGCTCCTCGGTAAAGCCCAGGAGCTTGAGCATGGACATCTGCATCTCGGCGTTGTGGATACGCATACCGCCGCCGCCGGCCTCAAAGCCGTCCATGACAAAGTCGTAGGTGCACGAACCGGCTGCCAGCGGATCGGCCTCGATCTTGGCGATGTCGGTCTCGGTCGGCAGGGTAAAGGGCTGGTGCTCGGCAGCGTAGGCTTTGCGGTCCTCGTCCCAATGGAACAGCGGGAAGTTGACGACCCACAGGAAGTCGTGACCCTCACGCTTGATCTCGAGTGCGTTGGCCATGTGCGAACGCATGCCGCCCAGGATCTCGTCGGAGAGCAGGCGCGGGCCGGCGGCGAACATCACAAGGTCGCCGGGCTCGACGTCCATGCGCTCGCGCAGAGCGGCCATCTCCTCGTCCGAGAAGAACTTGACGATGGGGCTGTTGATGGAGCCGTCCTCGCGGAAGGCGATCCAGGCCAGGCCCTTGGCGCCAAACGTGGAGGCCACGCCGGCGAGCTTATCGATCTTGGCACGCGCCCAGGCACCGGCGCCCTTGGCGTTGATGGCCTTGACGACAGAGCCCTCCTCGTTCGCAGCGGTCGCGAAGACCTTGAACTTGGAGTTGGCAAAGATGTCGGTCAGGTCGACCAGGTGCATGCCGTAGCGGGTATCGGGCTTGTCGGAGCCATAGGTGTCCATGGCCTCCCAGTAGTTCATGCGACGCAGCGGCGTGGGCATCTCGACACCCATGCGACCGAAGGCATCGGCAAGAACCTCCTCGAGCGCGCTCATAACGTCGTTCTGGTCCACGAAGGACATCTCGATATCGACCTGGGTGAACTCGGGCTGACGGTCGGCGCGCAGGTCCTCGTCGCGGAAGCACTTGGCAACCTGGTAGTAGCGCTCGACGCCACCGACCATGAGCAGCTGCTTCAGGAGCTGCGGGGACTGCGGCAGGGCGTAGAAGTTACCCGGCTGAATACGGCTGGGAACGATGAAGTCGCGGGCGCCCTCGGGCGTGGACTTAAACAGGGAGGGCGTCTCGACTTCCATGAACTCACGGTTGTGCAGTGCCTCGCGAATGGCAAAGGTAAAGTCGGAGCGCAGCTTGAGGTTGGCCATCATCTCGGGACGGCGGAGGTCCAGATAGCGATAGCGCAGGCGGGTGTCCTCGCTGGTCTCGATGCCGTCCTCGATCTGGAACGGCGGGGTGACGGACGTGTTGAGAACCTCGGCGTGGTCGGTCAGGACCTCGATCTCGCCGGTCGCGAGCTTGGTGTTGGTGGTCTCCTCGCCACGGGAGCGCACGACGCCGTGGATCTTGATGGGCCACTCGGGACGCATGGTCTCGGCGATCTTAAAGGCGTCGCCGTCGGAGTGCTCGGGGTCGAAGGTGAGCTGCGTGATGCCCTCGCGGTCGCGAAGATCGCAGAAGATAAGGCCGCCGTGGTCGCGGCGACGGCTCACCCAACCGGTGAGGGTGACCTCTTCGCCCACGTTCTCGCGGCGAAGCTCGCCGCAGGTACGGGTGTGCATGGAATGCTCGTCGATGGGACGGGTCTGGCTCATACCAGTGATCCTCCTTTATGGATCTGTGCCGCCCCGTGTCGTTCCGGGCGGCGTCGTACAGATTTGCCCAGCCTGCGTAAACCGCGCAGCCAGACATGGCGTTCTATCTTATCGCACCTGTGTCGATGTGCCGCGGAAAAGTAGCTCCTGCCCAAAGACTTGACGGAGACGAAACAATTGACGCACCGCGGCACCCGCCCGCGCTCGTCACGTGCGACAATATGCCCCAATAAAACAGCACTTGGAAAGGCCCGTCATGACTGCACGCCTCATTGTTATGGATATCGACTCCACCCTCATCAACCAGGAGGTCATCGACCTGTTGGGCGAGGAGGCCGGCGTGGGCGGGCAAGTTGCGCAAATCACCGAGCGCGCTATGCGCGGCGAGCTGGACTTTAAGCAAGCGCTCGAGGAGCGCGTGGGGCTGCTTGCCGGCTTGGATGAGAGCGTGTTCGAGCGCACTTTTGAGCGCGTGACATTTACCCCCGGCGCGTTAGAGCTTGTGCGCTCGGCACACAGCAAGGGCTGGAAGGTCGGCGTGGTAAGCGGCGGCTTCCACGAGGTCGCTGACAAGATCGCAGCCGCCGCGGGCATCGATTTTTGCCTGGCCAACCGCCTAGAGGTCGTGGACGGCAAGCTTACCGGTAAGTTGGCTGCCGAGATTGTGACCAAGGAGTCCAAGCTCATCCAGCTGCTGGACTGGGCAGTTGAGTGCGGCGTCGACATGGCCCACACGGTCGCTATTGGCGACGGGGCAAACGACATCCCCATGATCCAGGCCGCGGGCACGGGCATCGCGTTTTGCGCCAAGCCAAAGACGCGCGAAGCCGCCCCGTTTGCCATCGACGAGCGTAACCTGATGCTCGCCATGGACATCATCCTGCGCGACTAGCCGATCCGTCTAACAATTGAATCAGTCCGTCCTATAGTTTCCGAACAATTTTGTCTTAGTGTTCGGAAACATACCCTTTGAGTGCTAGACTTTGCGCCGTCGAAGGGAACATATATGGATAAGCAAGATCTTGAGCAGCTGCTGAGCGACGTTGCCGGCGGATCAGTCACCCCTGCCGACGCCCTCACGCGCATCCAGACGGCTCCGACCGCCGATTTGGGCTTTGCGCAGCTCGATCTTTCGCGCGGAGTGCGCCAGGGAGCCGGCGAGGTTGTCTACGGTGCCGGTAAAACCGCCGAGCAGATTGCCGCCATTATCGAAGCGCTGCGCGATGCCGGCCAGGAGCGCATCCTAGTCACACGCTTGGATGCCGAAAAAGCCGCACGCACCACGGAGCTTCTTGGCAACGACATCGACCTGGGATATATCCCGGACGCCCAGCTCGCCCTGGTGGGTGGCAAGCCCTCCCCCACCGGCAACGGACACATCGTCGTCGCCTGCGCCGGCACGAGCGACCTGCCCGTCGCCGAAGAGGCGGCACTGACGGCCGAGTTCTACGGCAACGAGGTCGATCGCCTCTACGACGTGGGTGTCGCCGGCCTGCACCGCCTGCTCGCTCATGCTGAGGAACTTGCCCAGGCGCAGGTGGTCATCGCCATCGCCGGCATGGAAGGCGCCCTGGCGAGCGTTATCGGCGGTCTTGTGAGCTGTCCGGTCATCGCCGTCCCCACCAGCGTGGGCTACGGCGCGAGCTTTGGCGGCGTGGCCGCACTGCTCGCCATGCTCAACTCCTGCGCCAGCGGCGTTTCAGTCGTCAACATCGACAATGGCTTCGGCGCCGCCTACCAGGCAAGTCTTATCAATCATTTGAGCGCCGGTACATCCCGCGCCCGTTAAGGAGCATTCTATGTCCAACCATCAGCACACGCTTATCATCGACGGCACCTCGGGCATCAGCGGCGACATGACCGTCGCAGCCCTGCTCGACCTGGGCGCCAGCGAGGAGCACCTGCGCGAACAGCTCGCCACGCTGCCGGTCGGCGGCTTTGAGATTGCCGTCACCCGCGTAAACAAGCATGGCATCGACGCCTGCGACTTTGACGTTCAGCTGGCAGAGGAGCTCGAGAACCACGACCACGACATGGCCTGGCTCTACGGCAACGAAGCAGCTGCCGAGCACACACACGAGCATGAGCACCACCATCATGATCATGGCGGGCACGAACACGAGCACTGCCACGAGCATGACCATGAGGGCCACGGTCATGGCCACGAGGGTCACCATCACGCCCACCACCACCGTTCTTTGGCGGACGTCACCGCCATCATCGACGGCTCACAGCTAAGCGATGGCGCCAAGCGTCGCGCCCTTGCCATTTTTTCCGTACTCGCTGCTGCCGAGGCCAAGGCTCACGGCAAAACGCCCGACACCGTCCTGTTTCACGAGGTGGGCGCCGTCGACTCCATTGTCGACGTCTGCTCTGTCGCCATCTGCCTCGACGACCTGGGTATTGAGGACATCGTGGTCGAGTCGCTTTCCGAGGGCCACGGCACCATTCGCTGCGCCCACGGCCTCATGCCCATTCCCGTCCCCGCTGTCGTCAACCTGTGCCAGGCGGGCAATATCGCCCTCACGCCTGCACCGGTCGCCGGCGAGCTCGTGACGCCCACGGGCGCCGCCATCGTCACTGCTCTGCGCACGTCCGACCAACTGCCCTCACGCTACCGCATCGAAGCCGTCGGCTACGGCGCCGGCAAGCGCCCCTACGAGGGCTGCTCCGGGACGCTCCGCTGTCTGCTCGTTGACGCGGACGCATAGCCATGGATGCCCGCAAGGCCAAAAGCCGCGCCGCGATCGTCGCGGCGTTCTCCGAGCTGCTGCGCGAAGAGGACTACGGCAAGATCACCGTCGGCGACATCATCGCGCGCGCTCACGTAGGCCGCGCGACATTCTACGGCCTCTTTAAGAGCAAAGACGACCTGCTGTCCGAGCTCGTGAGCGACATCTGCACCCACGCCCTCGACGACGATGGCACACCGCTCGACGACCCATTCGTGCAGGTCGAGCATATCCTCAACAACCTCTGGGAGCGCCGTCAGGGCGTTCGAGCCCTCGTAGCCGGCGCCGGCTCACGCGTCTTCGCCGACTGCCTACGCAAGACCATCATGTCACGAGCAGCCGAAACCTTTCCCACCGACCCAAACGGCCCCGCCGCCACCATGGACCGCAGCTTCCTACTACACCACATAGCCTCAAGCTTCGTAGGAATGGTCCAATGGTGGGCCTGGCACAATTTCCAAGCAGATAAAGCCGACGTAGCCAAAGACTACCTCTCAGCCATCAAGCCCCTCTTTACCTAAGCAAGACTCTTATCCCAAAGTCCCGCTCCCAACCGAAGGGCCCACGCATCCCAAAGTGTCGGCAGCATCCCAATGCCCCTATCGGCAACAAGCCCCTCCCATCCAAATTCAGATATATATGTTGGGTTGCTTGTCCCAACGCGACTAAGATCCCGCAGCTGGCCGCATAGGGTAACTTCCCAGCGCATTCCGCAGGACGAAAGAACCCCCGCCGCACGAATGCGCAGCGGGGGCTGCGTCGGTCTGATCGTTTGGGCTGT
>CABUBS010000012.1 GCA_902489855.1 uncultured Collinsella sp. | reverse complement strand
CGACGGCGAGCCGGGTGGCAGCTTCTTGCAGTATCCCGGTGCGCTCGAGGTGGGCGTGGAGTTCTTCTCGCTTTCCAAGTCGTTTAACGTCACCGGTGCCCGCATTGGCTTTTTGGTCGGTCGCGAGGACGTGGTCTCGGCCTTTGCCAAGCTGCGCGGCCAGATCGACTTCGGTATGTTCTTCCCGATCCAGAAGGCCGCCATCGCCTGCCTGAACGGTCCGCGCGATGAGGTCGAGGCGCAGCGTCTGAAGTACCAGGAGCGCCGCGATGCCCTGTGCGACGGTCTTGAGGGCCTGGGCTGGGAGCGCCCCAACGCGCATGGCTCTATGTTTGTGTGGGCCAAGCTTCCCGGTGGCCGCACCGATTCCATGGCGTTTTGCGAGGAGCTCATGGAGAAGGCCGGCGTTGTGGTGACGCCGGGTGCGAGTTTTGGTCCCTCGGGCGAGGGACACGTGCGCATGGCGCTGGTCTTGCCGCCCGACCAAATCGCTTTGGCTGTCGAGGCTATTCGCGAGGCGGGCCTGTATTAGAAGGCTATTTGGGCTCGTCAATAGCCCGTAACCGATTTCGTGCAGTTATTTTACGAATTCTGCAAACAATTTCGGTAAACGGTCGATATTTGGCTGCGAATAGGAGCATAATCAAAGTCCCGATTGGATGTATTGGGATTACGACAAGCCGCTCGGGTCGTTCCCGGGCGGCTTGTTTGTGGAGAGAGATGGGAGTTTCTAATGGTTAACGAGAAGAAGGTCGCTATTGTCGGCTGCGGTTTCGTCGGTTCGTCTTCGGCGTTCGCACTGATGCAGAGCGGTCTGTTCTCCGAGATGGTCCTCATCGACGTGGACAAGAACCGCGCCGAGGGTGAGGCCCTGGATATCGCGCACGGCATGACGTTTGCCGAGCCGATGAAGATTTACGCCGGCGATTATTCCGATGTCGCCGACGCCGCCATGATCGTCGTCACCGCTGGCGCTGCCCAGAAGCCCGGTGAGACCCGCCTGGACCTGGTCAACAAGAACGTCAACATCTTTAAGTCCATTATCCCCGAGATTAAGAAGTCTGGCTTTGACGGCATTCTGCTCATCGTCTCCAACCCGGTCGATGTTCTGACTTATGCCGCCATCAAGATGTCCGGCTTGCCCGAGGGTCATGTCATCGGCTCCGGCACCGTACTTGACACCGGCCGTCTGCAGCAGATGCTTGGCGCCCACGTCGAGGTTGACCCGCGCGACGTTCAGGCCTACGTCATGGGTGAGCACGGCGACTCCGAGTTCGTCGCTTGGTCCAGCGCCCAGGTTGCCGGCGTGCCGCTGAACACCTTCTGTGAGCTTCATGGCCACCTGGAGCATGAGGCTGCTGAGAAGCGCATCGCCGAGGACGTCAAGAACTCCGCCTACACCATCATCGAGAAGAAGCACGCCACCTACTATGGCGTCGCCATGGCCGTCAAGCGCATCTGCACCGCCGTCATGCGCGATGAGCAGACCGTTCTGCCCGTCTCCTCGCTCATGGTGGGCGAGTATGGCCTGTCCGATCTCGCCATCTCCATGCCGACTGTCGTTGGCCGCGACGGCGTTGTCTGCCGCGTCCCCGTCCCGCTGGACGATGACGAGCAGCATGAGCTCACCGCCTCCGCCAAGGCCCTCAAGGACATCATCGACAGCGTCGACTTCTCCTGCTAAATCAAGCTCGCCAGAGCGAAAAGCTACAATGAAGGCGTCCGGGTCCACACGGCCCGGGCGCCTTTTTGGTGCAAAGTAACCTGACCCCAATGCACCATAGTTGATGGGAGGGCCATGTCGGATTCGCCTAATTTTTTGACCTATGCCCAGACGGCGTTTGATCCGTTTGAGGAGCGGCCGTTCTGCGCGGTGGATAGCCTGGTCTTTGCGTGGTTGTCCTATTTGCGTTTGCCGGGTGATATGGCGGAGCTGACGGACTGGCAGGGCCTAGACGTACGCGAGCTGCTGCGTGCCGAGTGCTACCGGGACATGATTGACGACTTGTGGGACCCAGAGGGGAGCAGGGCCTTGTTGGAGGCCGTGGCAGCAAGCCCTCGCTACCGTGGCGTGCACGTTTGCGGCTATCGTGCCGTGAGCGATGCGGTGGCGACAGAGCAGTTTGCAGCCATGGCGTTCCGGTTTCCGGCGGGGTTTAGTTATCTTTCCTTCCGGGGGACCGACAGCACGATTGTGGGCTGGAAAGAGGACTTTAACATGGCGTTCCGGTGCCCTGTGCCGGCCCAGGAATCCGCGGCGCGTTATGTGGACGAGGCGGCGGATGCGATTGACGGGCCGCTTTTGTGCGGAGGTCATTCCAAGGGTGGAAACCTTGCGGTGTACGGTGCGGCGATGTGCTCCGATGCCGCCCGTGAGCGAATCGAACGGGCGTATTCCCATGATGGTCCGGGCTTCGTCGAGGAGTTTCTGAACGGCGACGCCTTTGCCGATCTTTCCGGTCGAATCGACAAGACGCTACCTCGGTCGTCGATCTTTGGCATGATGTTCGAGACGCAGGAGGACTATGCCATCGTTGAGAGCACCGAGTTCAGCCTGCTGCAGCACAATCCCTTTAGCTGGGTGGTTGATGGTCGCGACTTCGTGTACTGTGAGCGCCTGTCCGCCGGTGCTCGATACGTTGATGGTTCCATTCGCGAGATGCTGCTTGCAGTGGGGCCTGCCGAGCGCGAGCGTTTTGTAGATGCGTTGTTCTCTGTGTTTGAGGCTACGGGTGCTGAGCGGTTTGCGGATATCGCTGGGAATCTGCGCGAGAACCTACCCGTGATGCTCCAGGCTGCGCAAGGCTTTGACAAGGATACGCGACGCTTTGTTTCGCAGACCATCGTGGCAATCCTTAAATGCGCATTGCTGCCCAAACGACCCCAGATTGACATGCCGGCTGCCGGCAAGAGTTTGGCAGAACAGCTCGAGGCTTGGCAGTCCGAGCTCCTGCGCTAGCCATTGGTGCAAAGCAACCTGTCCCCGATGCACCAATCTTCGATGCGCCTGGGGCGGGCTCGACCGCTATACTGGTTCGTGCCGAAATCAATCTAGAACGGAATGCCGTATATGAAAATCAATCACGCGATTCTGCATATCCTGGACTTTGACTCTGCCGTCAACGTTATGAGCCAGCGCGAGCTCGATATCGAGAGCCGTACCGTGCGCAACTTCGTGACCATGCATCTGCGCCGCGCGCGCACCTCGGCCGACAATAAACGCGCCACGTTTGCCGAGAACTCTGCGTTTGGCGGCGAGCTCAAGGGCTATTTCTTTGGCGAGCGCGAGTTCGTGGACCTGTCGCAGCAGATTGCGGAGTTTATCTCCTCCGAGCTCACTAAAGCCGAGAAAGCCGAGTCCACCGACGTGCTCGTGGCCGATTTTGACGACGATGAGGATGTCCGCTGGTTTGCCGTGATGCTGCTGGGCTCCAAGCAGGCATTCATGCACGAAGTGGGCCGCGAGGAAGGGGAGGTGCGCAACGACATCGCGCGCCACTACGCCATTCTGCCGAACCCCTCGCAAAAGGTGCCGAGCTATGCCATCGTGCGCGCAAGCACCATGGAGATCGGCTACGTGGACAAGAAGCGCAAGATTGCCGGCGAGGACCGTATGCTTATCCCCGATGGCCTGCTGCAGTGCGACACGGGCGTATCGGGCAAGGAGGTCATCGACACCGTGACGCGTGTGGTCGAGGAAGTCGCCGAGGAGCATGGTGCCAACACGGCTGTAGCGCTCGCTAAGGTTAAGGCTGCCGTTGCCGAGAAGGTTGAGGATGACGAGGAGCTGCCGCCTTGGGATATCGTCGATGAGGTCTTTGAAGACGAACCGGTCATCAAGGAGAACGTGCGCGCGGCACTGACCGAGGAGAAGGTGCCTGAGCGTGTGCCCGTGGAGCGCAAGCAGGTCGAACGCGCAGCGGTGCGCAATCATAAGATTCGAACCGACACAGGTATCGAGATCAGCTTCCCGGCCGAGATGGGTTCGAACTCCGAATACATCGAGTTCGTCAACGAGCCCAACGGCCTCATCTCCATCGAGCTCAAGAACATCGGAAGCATCGAGAACCGATAACCAATACTTTCTTTCGAAGAAAAATCTGGATTATATTTTGAAGTATACTTTGAAATATAATCCAGATTATTTTTTGGAGGTCCAGATGTCCCCACTTGTTCTGGAAAAGCCGGTGTTTACAAAAGATCAGGTAGTTTCTGCCACCGAAGCGAGCAAGTCCTTATCTGCCGTTCGCAAGCGTGCTAAGCGCGCGCCGCAGTTTATCGCCGATCATAACGACATCGATACCGTGATTATCGACTACGCCGCCTATGAGGAGATGTACGGCGCCCTGCAGTACCTTCGTGAACTTGAGCTTGATCGCATTGCGGCGGATCGAATCAAAAACGGACCACATGAGTTTATTCCGTTTGAAGATGCCCTGACTCCTGAGGAGCTCGCGGAGTTCGAATCGATGGACTCCGACGCGATTTCGGATGAGGATCTTTTCGAATGAGTGGGCACTTTGTCGTCGGCTTTTTGAATCGAGACGTCGAGAAGGAATATCAAAAACTAGATGGATCCCAGCGAAGACTTGTCCGCATTGCAGTGGCGAAATTAAAGACGCGCGCCGATGAAATCGGAACGCCGCTTCACGGTGAGCTTGCCGGCTGTAAAAAGATCAAATGGCGAAAGGCAGGACTCCGAATGGTATTTCGAATCCGAGAGGACGGAACGGTTGAGATTGCCGAGATCGTTGCAATAGGTCGGCGCGACCGTTCCGAAGTCTATAAGACGGCTGCCGATCGTTTATCGAAGCATCCCGCCATGGTTGAATACGACGGAACCTTAAGATAAGCAAAGCCGAAGTCCCTTGGGGGCTTCGGCTTTCTTCCTTGAGATTGAATTGCGCTGCAGGCTGACACACCTTTACAGTTGACGTAAGCCCTCTTCCAAACCAGTCTTGCTGTCGGTTTTCTCATCGCGCATCTTGATGACGCGGGCGGGAACACCGGCTACGACGGCGCCGGCAGGGACGTCCTCGACGCATACGGCGCCGGCAGCCACGACGGCGCCCTTGCCCACGCGCACGCCCTCCAGGACCACGGCGTTGGCGCCAATCATGACATCGTCCTCGATGATGACGGGCGTGGCACTCGCGGGCTCTACGACGCCCGCCAATACGGTACCGGCGCCGATGTGGCAGTTCTTACCCACGGTGGCGCGGCCGCCCAGCACGGCGCCCATATCGATCATGGAGCCCTCGCCGATGACGGAGCCAATATTGATGATGGCGCCCATCATGATGACAGCGCGGTCACCGATCTCGACGCGGTCGCGGATGATCGCGCCCGGCTCGATGCGGGCGTTGATACCCTTAAGGTCGAGCATGGGGACGGCGGAGTTGCGGCAGTCGTTCTCGACATCGTAGTAGTCGATGGAATCGGCATTGGCGTCGAGGATGGTCTTGAGCTCATCCCAGTCACCAAAGACGGTCTTGCCGCGGCGGCCGCCGTAGACGTGCGCATCGCCCCAGGCAACCTTCATGCCGGGCTTCTCGCGCACGTACAGTTTGACAGGCGTCTTCTTGGGCGCGGTGGCGATGTAGTTGATAATCTCTTGGGCATCCATTTCGGCTGCGTTGCTCATATACTGTTTCTCCTTTACGCGGGCTTGGTTAATGATTGGTTAGGCAAACATGACCTGATCGAAGGTGTAGAAGCCGGGGTCGCGGACGACGAGCTTCTGGGCGGCGGCAAGGGCGCCGTTGACAAAGATCTGACGGCTCGTGGCGCGGTGGGTGAGCGTGACCTCCTCGTCCTGGCCAAAGAAACCCACCTCGTGCACGCCGGCGACGGTGCCGCCGCGCAGCGAGTGCATGCCGATCTCCTTGGGATCGCGCGCGCCGCACATGCCCTCGCGGCCATAGACGGGGTGGTAGCCTGCCTCGGGTTCAGCTTCGACGACGGCGTCGAGCAGTAGCTTGGCAGTGCCGCTCGGGGCGTCGACCTTTTGGTTGTGGTGCGTCTCGACGATTTCGCAGTCAAAGCCGGGCAGCTCGCGTGTAGCCTGCGCTACCAGATGGCGCAGGGCTGCGATGCCGATGGAGTAATTGCCCGAGTGCATAACGCGGGTGTTCTGGCCCAGCTCGCGCAGACGATCCATCTGCTCGGGGGTGTAGCCTGTGGTGCCCGAGACCAACGCGGCGCCCGTGCGCTCGACATAGGCGACGACGGCATCGAAGGTCACGACGTTCGAGAAGTCGATGATAACGTCGGCCGCCGGGGCGCTCTCGAGCTCGGACAGATCAAAACCGATCTGGGCGACGATATCAAAAACGGGCTGACCGGCGGCATCAACGGTGCCCTCGGCGGTGGTGCGGATGAGCGAGCCCATGCGGCCCGTTCCCATAATGACGGTCTTAATCAAGCAGACCAGCTCCCTTCAGAGCATCGGTAAGTGCGGCTCGCGTGTCGTCTGCCATGGGGCACAGCGGCATACGGTAGTTTGCCTCGATCATGCCCATCTGGGCGAGCGCTTCCTTGACGGGGATGGGGTTGACCTCGCTAAAGAGGGCATTGATGAGCGGCTGGCCGGCAATCTGGATATCGCGGGCGCGCTCCACGTCACCGTCCAGATAGGCGCGGCACATGTCGTGCACGAGCTGCGGCTGAACATCGGCCCACACGCTGATGGTGCCCGAGGCGCCCAGGCTCATGAGCGGTACGGTAAGCGCGTCCTCGCCCGAGTACATGCGGAAGTCGTCTGACAGCAGGTGGGCGATCTTGGCCGCGTAGGCGACGTTGCCCGAGGCCTCCTTAATACCCATGATGTTGGGGTGCGCGGCCAGGCGTTCTACGTTGCGCTCGCTGATGCCGCAGCCACAGCGGCCGGGGATGTTGTACAGGATGCAGGGGATGTCCACGGCATCGGCGACGGTCTTAAAGTGCTGATAGATACCCTCTTCATTGGACTTGTTGTAGTAGGGGGTGATGAGCAGCAGACCGTCGGCGCCCAGGCCCTGATAGGTGAGCGACTTGGTGAGCATGGTCTGCGTGGAGTTGGAGCCCGAGCCGGCAATAACGGGGACGCGTCCTGCAACATGCTTGACCACAGCGGCGACGACGGAGTTGTCCTCGTCATCGGTCATCGTGGCGCTCTCACCGGTGGTGCCCAGGGTGAGGATGGCGTCAGTGCCATTTTGCAGGTGGAAATCGATAAGGTGCTCAAGCGCGTCAAAGTCGACACTGCCGTCCTTTTTAAACGGCGTGACAAGGGCGACGATTGAGCCCTCGAGATTGCGGATATCCATGTTCTTCTCCTTCGCCTCCGCGATCTGGACGCGTTTGTTCCATTGGGCGGCGACTACTAGGCGCTCGTCCTGAGCGCGACGGCGGGCGCTTTCGGCGCGCGATTTGGCCAGCAGCTCGCGGCCGCACGGCAGCACGTCGAGCGTGGCAAAGTAATCGCCCAGGCGCTCGGCGCGGCGAATAAGGTCGGCCGAGCCGTCGGGGCGCAGCAGGACCTCGGCGGAGCGCAGCCGTCCGTTGTAGTTGTAGCCCATGGAGTGGCCATGCGCGCCGGTGTCGTGAATCACGAGCAGGTCGCCCATGTCGATATGCGGAAGCTCGCGGTCGATGGCGAACTTGTCATTGTTCTCGCACAGATTGCCCGTGATGTCGTACGTGTTCGTGACGGGGGCTGCGGTTTTATCGGGACCGTCCGGCTGACCCATCACCGTAATGTGGTGGTAGGCGCCATACATGGCAGGGCGAATCAAATCGACGGCACTTGCATCGACACCGATATAGTCCTTGTAGATCTGCTTCTCGTGGATGGCCTTGGTGACCAGGCAGCCGTAGGGGCCCATCATAAAGCGGCCCATCTCGGTGAAGATGGCCACATCGCCCATGCCGGCGGGAACCAGAATCTCGTCGTATGCCGCGCGTACTCCCTCGCCGATGGCGTGAATGTCGTTGGCCTGCTGCTCGGGCAGGTAGGGGATACCGACGCCGCCGGATAGATTGATGAAGGCGACGTGTGCGCCGGTCTCGCGCTCCAAGCGCACGGCGAGCTCAAAGAGGATGCGCGCGAGCTTGGGGTAGTAGTCGTTGGTGACGGTGTTGCTGGCAAGGAATGCGTGGATGCCAAAGTCCTCGGCGCCCTTGGCCTTGAGCATGCGGAAGGCCTCAAAGAGCTGCTCGGTGGTCATGCCATATTTGGAGTCGCCGGGGTTATCCATGATGCCGTTGGAGAGCTGGAACAGGCCGCCTGGATTAAAGCGGCAGCTGACCGTCTTGGGGATGGGCCCCGCAACGCGCTCAAAGAACCCGATGTGGCTGATGTCGTCAAAGTTGACGATGGCACCCAGCTTGTCGGCGAGCTCAAAGTCGGCAGCCGGTGTGTCGTTGGACGAGAACATGATGTCGTGTCCCGTGATACCCAGTGAGCGGGCGATCATGAGCTCGGTATAGCTCGAGCAATCGCAGCCGCAGCCGTATTCGTTGAGAATGGAGATGAGCGCCGGGTTGGGGTTGGCCTTGACGGCAAAGTATTCCTTAAAGCCTGGGTTCCACGCAAAGGCGTCGCGCACTTCTTGCATGTTGCGGCGGATGCCAGCCTCGTCGTATAGATGAAACGGCGTGGGGAACTGCTCGGCGATATGCTCGAGTGTCTCCTTGTCCACAAACGGCTGCTTGGCCGCATATGCCTCGTTGGGGGTCAATGCCATGTCCCGTAAACCTCGCTATCCAGACGGCGCCATCTGCGCATCGAATCCGCATAGCGTGGACCCAATGTCCGGATAGCGCTCCCGCATTGCTGCAGACAGTCCTGTGGGTGTTTCCCACAGGCCCACCAGGTTGTTCGTGCCCGAAAAGCCCAGTTCGGCGGGTTTCGCCTCCCCACGGGGTCAAAGCCTGCCGGCTCGCCCGCGGTTCTTCGTGCCCGCGCCTCTATCAAGTGGTAACGACCCTACCACGTTGCACTTTACCAAACAAGAGTATTCGTATATAACGTTTAAAAAATGCAGGGATATGCTAGAAACAAGGGCGTCACAATTCTGCATCACAATATTGTGTGAATGGATATGCCCCATGAAAGGATCCTTTATGACCGAGCTCCAAGAACTCCGTCGCTATCGCCGCGATCTCCATCGCATTCCGGAGCTCGATTTCGATCTTCCGCAAACCATTGCCTATATCGAGGGCGTGCTGGCACCGCTCACCTGCGAAGTGACCCATCCGTGCCCCAGCTGCGTCTGTGCTTTCTTCGACGCCGGCGTTGATGCCGCGCATGCCACGGCGATTCGCGCCGATATGGATGCGCTGCCCATCGCGGAAGCGACGGGAGCGGCCTTTGCCTCAACCCATCCCGGCAAGATGCACGCTTGCGGACATGACGGACACATGGCCATGGCGCTTGCCGCCGCGACGTATGTCGACCGTACGATTCGCGAGCATCCGGGCGCCATTAGGCGCAATGTTCTCTTTGTGTTCCAGCCGGCCGAGGAAACGACCGGTGGTGCCAAGACGGTATGCGAGAGCGGTGTGTTCGAGCGCTATGGGGCCGACCGCATTTTTGGCTTCCATGTGTGGCCCGATCTGCCCGCCGGCACGTTGGCGAGCTGCTCCGGTCCGTTGCTGGCGCGTTCGAGTGAGACACACATTCATATTCACGGGACGAGCATCCATATTGCTAAGACCTATGGCGTTCCGGTCGAGGAGTCGCACGATGCGGCGCTGGCGGCTGCCAAGTTCTTGGTTGCCGAGCGCGAACTGATGGATGAGCTGGGTGCCGATGAGCCCTGTATTGGCAAGTTCGGCCTGCTGCAGGCAGGCACCGTCTGCAATGCGGTGGCGGGGGAGGCCCATGTTGCCGGCAGCCTGCGTGTGTTTACAGACGACATGTTCGACCGGGCACGCGAGGGCGTGCGCCGCGTGCTGGACGATGCCTGCGCTGCAACGGGCTGCACGTATGATCTCGACTTTGCCGAGGGCTATCCGCCGGTCGACAACGACCCCGAGTTGTTTGCCTACATTGCGCCTGCCTTGTCCGAGCTGCAACTTGTGGACGAGCCACTGCTGATCGCCGAGGATTTCGCGTTCTATCAGCGCCATCTGCCGGGCGTGTTCTTCTTGCTAGGCACGGGCGTGCCAGAGGACCAAGACAACCCGAGTGATTCGGATGGCTGCCCCGCCTATGCCACAAGCGCTCTGCATACCGATAGCATGCTCTTTGACGAGGAAATTCTGCTCAAAGGCCTCGATGTCTACAAACGATTGCTTGTGATGGAGTGACGATGAGGCGACGTCGGCAATCAGCCGTATATAGTCCGGGTGGATGCGGGTGCGGTTTGCTGCTGCTTCCGGTCATCGCTGTGAGCATTGGCGTAATGTTTGCGCTTGCCGGGTTGGCAGCAGCGGCACTCGTGTTGCTGATTGTGGCCATTGGCGTGACGATTTGGCTTTGCCGCAATCGCGAGCAACGCCGTGCCGACGGTAAAACCACTGTCGGCTGGGTCGTCTTCCTGATTATTGCGTACCCGCTGAGTGCCAGCTACCTGGTGTTCTTTGTCCTGTTGATGATTAGCGCCTTTACTGGGGAATCCGTAACGGTGGGTTGACGCGCTGCCAGCAGACGGTTGCGCAAAGTGCGTTTGCTCGGCGTTTGGATAACTGCATTGGCCGTTTACTGCAGCCTTAGCTCTCAGCTAATGAATTCAAGTTCAATCCTTTCTACGATGTGCTGTATGCCGGCGCGGTAGCCGGATCGTAGGAAGGATGAATAATGGCAAAAGAGGGAAAGAAGCCGATCGGCAAGATTGTCCTAGGCGTCATCGTGGTGCTGGTTATCGTCGGTGCCGTGGGCTCTATGGGTGGCAATTCAACCGATTCGTCTGCGAGCGATTCGGCAAAACCTGCCGAGGCGACACAGCAGGCTGAGGAGCAAAAAGAACCGCAAGAACCGTATACCATTGCTGATGAGGCTGAAGACACCTCCAATCAGTTTGCCTATAAGATCACGGGCACGCTGACCAATAACACGGACAAGGAAAAGAGCTACATTCAGATTGAGTATGTTCTGTATGATGCCGATGGCAACCAGGTTGGAACGGCTCTTGCAAACACCAATCATCTGAAGGCGGGCGGCTCCTGGAAGTTCGAGGCGCTGGGTACAGTGTCTCCCGACCAGGTTGCTAGCTGGGAGCGTTCGGACGTAAGTGGTTTCTAGCATGTTGCATGCACTGGGGGAGGTGAAGTCGTATGCCCGATAAAAAGCTGACCGAGGAGTTGCTCAATGAACTTCTCGATGCGCCGAACATCGATGGCTATATCAGGGAGCACGACTTTGCCGCCCCGTCGCTTTCGAACTACCTGAAGCAGCTACTGCAGGAAAAGGGCTTGGAGCGCTCGCGTGTGGTTCGTATGGCCGATCTCAATGAGACCTTTGGCTATCAGATCTTTACCGGTGCGCGTCATCCGAGTCGCAATAAGGTGCTGCAGATTGCCTTTGCGATGGCGCTGACGCTCAAAGAGACTAACCGTGCGCTGACGGCTGCCGGGGTAAGCGTCCTTAACTGCAAGGACCGCCGCGATGCGATTATCATCTTTTGCATCGATCGCGGGTGCAGCCTCCAAAAGGTCAACGAGGAACTGTATCGCTTTGACGAGGAGACGGTGAGTTAGCGGCTGATATCTGAGCCGGTGGAGCTGTCGAACAACGATGCAAACGAACGGGGCGCGGATGCCATGGGGTGTCTGCGCTCTGCGCTATGATGGAGGCTATGGATACTCAGACCCCAACATATTCCGATGACGAGTTGACCGCAGCGCTTGCCGAGCACCTGGCGTCGCTCGATCGTGACGACAGCTATCGCGTGGAGCGTGTACTTAAGCGCTCGTCCGTTGAAACAACCGAGCTTGTGTACTTTGAAGGAACCGGCGGTGGTTCGCTCGGCCCCTTTGTCCGTAAACGCATCGATGCTTCGGCTCAAATCGGCGGGGCATACGAGCGTCTGTTTGCCGCTCAGCGGGCAGGCAGGCGTTTTGAGCACCTGCCCAGAATCGTCGATTGTCGTCGTGTGGGCGACGAGCTCAACGTGGTTATGGAATACATCGAAGGGGAGACGCTCGGGGCGCTGGTGTACCGTCTGGGAGCCACCCCCGATTATGCGCGTGAATTGTATCCTGCCCTATGCGATGCCGTGGGTGAGCTCCATGCCGGTTTTGCAATGGCGGGGGAGACGTCGGCGCCGGTGATCCATCGCGACCTCAAGCCGTCGAATATCATCGTGACAGGTGCCAACTATACGCCTGATGACGGCCTGACGTTTTCATCGCTGGTGATTATCGACTTGGGGATCGCGCGCGTATGGCGCGATGGCGCCGATGCCGATACCGTCAAGTTTGGGACACGGCCCTATGCGCCGCCCGAGCAGTATGGGTTTGGGCAGACGAGCGTGCGCAGCGACGTCTACGCACTTGGCGCCCTGTTGTTCTTCTGCTTGACGGGAGTCGACCCTAAACCAGGGCTCGACATGCGCGAGCAATGCGAGGCACGCGGCATTCC
The DNA here is from genome assembly GCA_902489855.1 of uncultured Collinsella sp. Classification (GTDB taxonomy): domain Bacteria; phylum Actinomycetota; class Coriobacteriia; order Coriobacteriales; family Coriobacteriaceae; genus Collinsella. The sequence goes on along the minus strand of CABUBS010000012.1, from coordinate 8,417 downwards.
CACTCCACTTGCCGATGCCGTCTGCATGTCGATGGCGCTCGACCCGGCCAAGCGTTTTGCGAGCGCGGAAGCGTTGGGACGGGCGACGCGCGCGGCATACGATCTAAGTCGCCCCGTGCGGCCTCCTGCGCCTGCGCCTGTCCGTACTCCGGCCTCGGAGACGGTGTTGACGCCCCAAGGGCTCCAGAACCCTGCAGGGCTTCCTGGGCCTGCCGCCTCCGCTGCATGCGGTCTGCTCTCTCGCGTTCCGGAGTCTCTGGGGCGCATTTGGAATACGCTCGTCTGCTTTTCGCTGCTTGTGTTCTTTGCCGGAAGTCACTTTGCCGTCTTTCACCCCACGGGAGCAAACCAAAGCTACCCGACGTGGCTTCTCATAATCGAGTATTTTTTCTTTGTCGATGGCCTTATGGTGCTTATGCATTTTGCGCTGCTCGATAAGCGCCGTCTTCGTCGGCGATTCGCACTGCTCGACAGCTATCGCGGCAAGAAACTCGCGAAACTCTGGCTCAAGGCATTGGGTGTGCTGCTCCTATGCATGATCGTCATAGTCGCGGTTGCCAATGCGACCGGCGTCGTCGATACCTCCGCTACCTAAAAGAAAAGGGCCCCGTTGGGGCCCTTTGCAGTTGCACTTAGATGCGGTTCATCTGAGCGGCGACTTTGTTGTACCAGTCCTGCCACGTGGGCGGGCAGTACTTTTTGGCCGCAGCCGGGGTAAGGGTGGAGCCGTAGTTGGCGCCCAGATAGGCAACGTGAGCGGAGATGCCCTCGCTCCAGCTGCCAAAGCTGCGCCAACCGCCGCCACGTGCACTCCAGCCCCAGGCGTTATAAGAATTGGCGCAATAAGCACCCTTGGTGCTCTCGATGCAGGCGATGGCGGGGGACCAACGGGGGTCGACACCGGTATTCCAAGCGGCGACGGCAAAGTTGTAGCCCTGGCCTGCCATGGGGGAGCCGGCGAGATAATTGTCGATGCGGCTCGTCCACTCATTAATGAACGAATCGTAATCGGAACTACCGGTATTGGCGTTGTTCACCGTGGTGTCGATGGTGGTGTTGGTGTTGGTGGCCTGGCTGCTGGAATTGCTGCCGCTTACGCCCTCGCCCGAGAGCTTCTCGGCGGCAGCGGCCTTATCGGCCTCAAGCTTGGCAAGCTCGGCGGCATTTTCCTGCTCGGCTTTTGCCTGTGCCTCGCTGCGGAGCTGCTGGGCCTGCGCCAGCGCATCCTCGGCGTTTTTCTGCTCTGCCTCAAGCTGTGACTTGGCCTGCTGGAGCTCGGCCTTGTTCTGCTCAAGTTCGGTTTGCATGTTATTGAGCTCTTCGATCTCGTCGACGCTCGAGCTCGTGATCTGGTTGGTGTATTTGCAGGTCGTGATGAACTCACCCAGGCTCTGCGCGTTGACCAGGAAGCTCACGATGGGATTGGTGCCCTTCTGATACTTGTACAGATCGCGCATGGCAGAGCTTGCCTTGGCCTGCTGCTCGGGAAGCTTAGCCTCGATTTCCTCGATGCTCGCCTCATTGGAGTCAATCTGCTTTTGCAGGTCATCGAGTTTGGTGCGGGCGTCGTTGTAGGCGCTCGTGGCGGCTTCGATCTTCTGCTGGGCTGCGGAAAGCTGGTCCTGCGTTGCCTGCGAGGCGGCATACGCCGCAACGGGGGAGAGCATCGGCGTGGCCGTCAGCGCAACGGCGAGCGCGGCGCTCGTGATGATACGAGCCGGCTTCGACGCAATGAGCGCTGCGGTGCGATGATTCGAATGCTGCATCCAGTCCCTCTGCAATCAATCGTAGGTTATGGTTCGAACGGTATTCTACTACTGCTTTCGACCTCAACTTGAACCTTAAAGGTTCCAAAGGGTCAAGTTGAACTTGAGGCTTTGGCTTTGACCTGCAGTTATGATGAATTGTTGAGAAACCATAGAGTTCAACTTTAACGTTACGGGGGCCTGTTTAAGAGGGGTTTGGGGCTGTAAAAGCTATCTCAACGTGGGGTTTTACAACTACAGCGTGCCCTCCTGGCGAGCCTGCTCAATCTCTTCGAGCGCCTCGGCGGGGGTGAACGAAGAGGCGCCGTCGCCGAGTTTGACTACCTGGATATCGTCGCCGATATGGACCTTTCCGCCCTTTAGTACCACGCCGAAAACGCCCTCGTGGGGAAAGATGCAGTCGCCGGCTAGATAGTAGATGGCACAGCGTGTGTGGCAGACCTTGCCGATCTGACTGATTTCGACAAGCACCTCGCTGCCAAGCTTGAGCTGCGTGCCCAAGGGGAGCGAGAGCAGGTTGATGCCCCGGGTTGTGAAGTTCTCTCCAAAGTCACCCTCGTGTACGTCGAGCCCGCGTGCCTGCGCCGTCTGGATGGACTCCGCGGCTAAAAAAGAGACCTGGCGGTGCCAATGTCCGGCGTGCGCATCGGTAGCGAGGCCAAATTGCTCGATGACGGTGTCGCGTCCATCGGCGACGGGCGACTTGCGAGTGCCTTTGTGCTCCGACGTGTTGATTGAGACGATACGAGCAGGCCCGTTGTAAGCATCGTTTGCGGTGCGTAGGGGAGCTGCCGTCCGGGCACGATCCGCAAGTTCGCGCTTGGCGGCGTCAATGATGGGGTTGTTGATCGGATGAGCCTGGGGCACGGTGCACCTTTCGACGGGGCGGGCAACATGTTGAATCCTACAACAATGGTAGGTTCATTGCCCATTGTCATACAACGGTGAGCGCCGCCTTCGTGCTGGACGATTGCGTCGATTGCCATAGATACGGTGGAGCTTTGGGCGCCGGCGGCTTGGCACGCTAGAATAAATCAGTTGCGCAAAGACCGCCCGTTGTGTGGGCAGTTCATGATAGGAAGTTTCCATGGCATTGCAATTTACAGAGCGCGAGTTCATTCCCGTGCTGCTCGGTGGCGACATCAACGCCTATTCGGTGGCGCGCGCCTTCTATGAGGAGTACCAGGTCAAGAGTCTGGTCTTTGGCAAGTACCAGACGGGTCCCGCGTACCGCAGCCAGATTATCGACTACACGCCCAACGTGGATATCGACACCATGCCCGTGATGCTCAAAACCGTCAACGGCATTGCCCAAGCGCATGCCGACAAGACGATTGTCCTTGTGGGCTGTGGCGACAACTACGTTGCCCTCGTGGCTCAGGCCAAGGATGCCCATGAGTTGGCGGATAACATCGTCGCTCCCTACGCGCCCTACAGCATGCTCGAGCAGTGCCAGAAGAAGGAGATCTTCTACGAGCTGTGCGAGAAGCATGGCGTGCCTTATCCGCATACCTTTACCTTCACCATGGCGATGCTGAACGACCAAGGCGAGGCACCTGCCGAGGTGCTCGACCAGATCGATTTTCCCTACCCGATGATTCTGAAGCCTTCTGACGGCATCATGTGGTGGCAGCACGAGTTCGAGGGCCAGAAGAAGGCCTATGAGATTGCCGACCGCGCCGAGCTGGAACAGGTCATTCGCGATTCGTATGCCAGCGGCTACACCGACGATCTGATCTTGCAGGATCGCGTGCCCGGCAACGACGAGTACATGCGCGTGCTCACCAGCTATTCCGACCGCAACGGCAAGGTGCGCATGATGTGCCTGGGCCATGTGCTGCTCGAGGAGCATCAGCCTCACGGTGTCGGCAACCACGCCTGTATCATCACCGAGCCCAATGACGAGCTCATGGGCGGCGTGCGCAAGTTGCTCGAGGACCTTCACTTTGTGGGCTATTCCAACTTTGACGTTAAGTACGACGAGCGCGACGGCTCGTTTAAGTTCTTCGATTTCAACACGCGCCAAGGCCGCAGCAACTACTACGTCACCAACAGCGGCTTTAACGTTGCCAAGTATGTGGTGGACGAGTATGTGTTCAACCGCCCGTTTGAACCGGAGTTTGTGACGGCGCAGGACGAGGCGCTGTGGATGGTCGTCCCCATGGGCGTCGTCGACAAGTACGTCAAGGATCCCGAGCTGCGCGCTAAGGTGCATCGCCTGGACAAGGAAGGCAAGGGCGCCGACCCTTCGTTTATGAAGGGCGACTTTGTCTTTAACCGCTGGCTGCGCATGTGGCACACCAAGCTGCGCCACTTTAAGCTGTTCAAGACGTATTACAAGTAGATGAGCGCGGCGCCCGTCCGGTTTACATCGGGCGGGCGCGGGTATGATACGCGCAATTGCGCAAGCGTCACCAAGGAGGCGGCGATGGAAAAGCTGGGAGTTATCGGCGGCATGGGCGCCGAGGCCACGTCGTATTACTACGACCAGGTGGTGCGTCATACGGCTGCTGCCTGCGATCAGGAACATATCGACATGGTGGTACTCTCCAAGTCGACCATGCCCGACCGCACGTTGGCCATTAAGACCGGCGAGCATGCTAAGCTGCTGGCGACCATGAAAGAGTGCGCCCAGGCACTCGAGTCGCTGGGCTGTGCACACATTGCCATTCCCTGCAACACGTCACACTACTTCTATGACCAGATCCAGTCGTTTACGAAGGTGCCGATTATCCATATGCCGCGTGAGTCGGTGCGCTATGCTCTGGCTGGTGCGGTGATGGGGGAGTGCGAGTTCGACCCCAACCTGAGTATGCCGGCCGAGCCGGTGCACAAGATTGGCATCATGGGCACCGACGGAACCGTGGGCGCGGGCGTCTACGGCCGCGAATGTAAGGCTGCGGGTGTTGAGGTCGTCTATCCCAGCGAGAAACGTCAGAACGATGTGATGTCGCTTATCTACGATGATGTGAAGGCCGGACGTGAGCCCGATATGGATAAGTTCGACCGCGTGATGTGGGAGTTCGCCCGTAGCGGCTGCGACCGCGTCATTCTGGCCTGCACCGAGCTCTCGGTGCTACAGAAGTACCGAGAGATGCCCGAGATCACCCTCGACGCCATGGATGTCCTGGTGCGCGAATCCATCATCCGCAGCGGCGCCCCCTACCGCCTCTAGCTTTCGACCTGTCAAAAAGGGACAGGTTAATTTTGGCAGGTTTTATCTGGTGAAACAGTAAAGGCCTCGGCTCGTTTGGTGCGAGCTGAGGCCTTTTGCGTTGGGCGGTTGCTGTCGGTGGTGAACTAGAACAGGAAGCCGATGGCGATGAGGGCGATGCTGACGATGAGCACGGCGATGTCCAGACCCTTGATGGGATAGCGCTTGTACGAGCTGGCGCGCGTACGCAGATAGAAGCCGCGCTGTTCTGCCGCCAAGGCTGTGGCATCGGTCTTGCCCACGCTCGAGATGAGCAGTGGCACGCACAGTGGCAGCATGAGCTTAAGCTTCTTGATGGGGTTCTTGGTGTCGTACTCGACGCCGCGTGCGGTCTGCGCCTCCATGATGGCGTTCATCTCCTGACCAAACACCGGCACAAAGCGCAGCGCCGTGGTAAAGGTGAAGGCATAGCGATACGGTACGTGCAGCACCTCGACGCAGGCGTTGGCAAGGTCGTTGAGCTTGGTCACCATGAGCATGAGGATGAGTGGTAACGCCACACCCAGTAGGCGCAGACAGGCCTTCGATCCTGTGATGAGGCCCGTGTCGGTGATAAAGCCCCACACCACGTTGCCATCGCGCATAAAGGCCAGCTGGAGCACCAGCATGATAAGCGCGAGCGGGATCAGCAACTTGAGCAGCGAGAACAGACGGTCGACGACGCCGGCATAGGCACCCAGCGCAAGGGTGAGTGCCAAAAAGCCCAGCAGCGCCACGTAGGTGTCGGACAAGAAGATGCCGACGATGATGGCGGCGGCGAGGCCCAGTTTGACGACGGGGTTCAGGCGATGCAGTAGCGTATCGCCCGGCATGTAGTCGATGACGTTAACCACGGTGGACCATCTCCTTGGTAATTCGAACGACATCGGTGACCTCGCTCACCTGCGCAAAAGCGGGCGAGACGGAAGATGCCAGACGGCGCGAGAGTTCAATAACCTGGGGAGGCTCCACGTAGGCGCGCCGCATGAGATCGATGTTCGAGAATAGCTCGTGCGTGCGGCCGCGGTCGAGGATGTGACCGTCGGCCATTACTACGATACGCTCGGCAAAGTCGGAAACAACTTCCATATCGTGGCAGACCATGATAACGGCGCAGCCGCGCTCGGCCATGGTGCGCACCGTTTCCATGACGGTCATGCACTCGCGGTAATCAAGGCCGCTCGTGGGCTCGTCGAGCACGACGATCTTGGGCTCAACCACTACGACGGAGGCAAGCGCCACCATTTGTCGCTGGCCGCGCGAAAGTGAGAAAGGTGCCTCATCGGCGGGCAGGCCAAAGCGGTCGATAACAAGTTGAGCACGACGCAGAGCCTCGGCACGGTCGATGCCGGCAAGCTCCAGGCCAAAAGCGACCTCGTCGAGTACGGTATCCTTGCAGATCTGGCGGTCGGGGTTTTGGAAGAGCGTTGCGACCTCGCGGGCAATGCGGCTCGTGGGGACCGCGGCGGTATCCAGCCCCGTAACGCGCACGCTGCCCGAGGCGGGCTTAAGCAGGCCTGTGAGCAGCTTGGTGAGCGTGGTCTTGCCGGCACCGTTCTGGCCGACGATGCCCACGAGCTCGCCAGGATAGAGCGTCAGGTTGAGGTCGTGTACGGCGGCGCCGCCATTGGGATAGGCAAACTCAACATGGTCGAAGGTGAGCACGGGCTCGGCGTCCTTGGCATGAGGGCGCAACGAAGGTGCATGCGGGGAGCCGGCGGGCGCCTGAATGTCGTTGCTTACGTGTGCGGGGTCGACGATGCCCGAAATCAGGCGCTCGGCCTCATCGACATCCAAGCAAGGGGTACCGCTTACCAGGCCATCGGCCTCGAGGCTATTGAAGATACGCGTGACGCGAGGGCAGTCGACGCCGATGGCACGGAGTTCGTCGGTATGCGCGAAGACCTCGTGTGGTTCGCCCTGCAGCGCGATTTCGCCATGGTTGAGCACGAGCACGCGGTTGCAGTACTCCGAGAGCAGGGCGACCTTTTGCTCAACGACGACGATGGTGATTCCAAGTGTGCGGTTTGCCTCACGCAGCGTCTCGAAGACCAACGTGGAGCTGGCGGGGTCGAGTGCCGCGGTGGGCTCGTCGAGAACCAAGACGCGCGGACGCATGGCGAGGATGGCGGCGATGGCTACCTTTTGCTTCTGTCCGCCCGAGAGGGTGGCGATCTCGCGGTCGCGCAGGTCGCTGATGCCGACGGTCTCGAGCGTTTCGCTCACGCGCTGCTCGATCTGGTCGTGGGGAACGCCAAAGTTCTCGAGGCCAAAGAGCATCTCGTCCTCGACGACCGAAGCGACCATCTGCGTGTCGATATCCTGCAGCACACTGCCGACGATTTGCGACACGTCGGTGAGCGAGGCTTCGCAGGTGTCGTGGCCGTCAACCATGACGGACCCAAAGAACGTGCCGGTGTAGTGGTGGGGCACGGCGCCCGATAGGCAGGCGGCAAGCGTAGATTTGCCGGCGCCCGAGGGCCCGATGATGCCGATGAAATCTCCCTTGTTCACGCTGAGCGAGATGTGGCTGAGCGCCTGCTCGGTCTGCGTGCCATAGGAGAACGAGACATCGTCGACGTTGATGATCGTTTCCATGGATACCTTTCATAGTCATTGGGGACGTTCTTAAATGACCAGTCGTTTAAGAACGTCCCCAAAAGCTAGTCGTTTGGGACAGTCTTTGGTGGTGAAGCACGGAGACGGCTTTACGAGGGGCCCCAGGTTGGCGCGAAAGAGGGGCGAAACGTACTTGGGTACGCGAGCGACGAATGAACGCCAAGATGGGGTGGCTCGTAAAGCCGAGCGGGTTAGTTGAGCCTAAGGGCCTTCTGGATGGGCAAGTAGAGGGCGCCGACCAGGATGGCGTTAAAGACGGCGGTCATGGCGACGACGGGCAGCATGGCGGCGGCGAGCTCGCCCACCACGCCGAGCATGGCCATCTTGATGACCATGAAGATGACGCCGGAGACAAAGGTGGTCACGAAGGTAGCGACGATGGCGACGGCGGGCTTAACCTGACCGCCCTTGGCGGCGGCGTTGACAATGACGGCCATGAGCATGGCGGCGATGCCCTCGGCGGCAAAGTCGACGAACGGCGAGGTAGTGGTGATCTGGATCACGGCGGCGGAGATAAGGCCGATCACGAGCGCCTGGCCAATGTTGGGACGCACGACCAGGATAGTGAGGCAGAAGGCCGAGATGATGAACTCGGGGCTGATCATGCCTCCCGAGATGCCCGAGATAGCCTTGCCGACGGTGAAGTTAAGGATGAAGCCGGCGGCAAGCAGAATGGCGAGCAGGACGAGGGCGCGAACATCGAGTTTGCCGCGGTCGGCGGTCTGGACGGTGCGGGGCTGGGCGGTGGTGGTGTTCTGAGACATGGTGAAAATCCTTTCGGAAGGGGAGTGCAAGAGAAAAGTGGAGGCGCGTGATGCGAATGCGATCGGGCTCGAGAT